>CAZOFC010000025.1:0-16689 GCA_964578965.1 uncultured Azospirillum sp. | reverse complement strand
TACACAAAGTTCTGCGCGAAGGTCAGCACTGCCTGCTGGTTATTGATGGCCGACAAGCGAGGGCTCGAGAGCGTGCGCGTGGTACCGTAAGCTTGCGTTAGCGCCAGCACCGCGCCCAGATCGCCACGATCGATTCCAAAGGTGAGGGCGGGGTTTCCGGTACGCGCGGTGCTTAGTGCCTGATCATTGATAGGGTTATTAGGCAGATACGTTCCCACACCACCGCTGATGGAATTAATATTCCCAAGCACCCGGTTCCAATCCACGCCGGAAGCAAACCGATCCGATAGCGATACTTCTACAATCTTCGCTTCGATCAACACCTGTGCCGAGGCATTGCGCGACATGAGGTTCAAGAAGCGCTGCACCATGTCATGCTGGCGCTGCGTGGCGTTCACCGCCATCACCCCAGCCTGACGGTTGATGACCAGATTCGCTGAGCCTCCCGCCGCCCCCGCAGCAGCAGGGGCCGCTGCCGGTGCCGCCGCTGCCCCATTTGCGCCGGTCGCATCCAGCGCTTCGGGGGAATACGCAAGAATTTCATTGATGGATGCTTCAAGTGACGACCACAAATCACTGTCCGCAGAAGCTGTGATGGCACTGTTTGATCCGCTCTGGCCGAAGCCACCCGTCACGCCGCCTCCACCGCCGCCTGCACCACCGGCCGCGCCGCCCGCTGCACCACCGGCCGCGCCACCTGCTGCACCACCGGCCGCGCCACCCGCACCACCACCGCCACCAGAGACAACGTTGGTACTGATGTTGTAACCCGAAGTGCTCGAGCGCACGACGTTGAGATAATCAAGCGAGTAGTTTTTGACGTATGGCAGATCACGCTCGACACGAATCGAGCTGCCATTGACGCTATAGCGCAAATTCGCCAGCGTTGCGATACGCTCAATCACCTCATTGAAGGGGCGGTTGGTAGCACGCAGGTTAATGCCGCGCGTGTCAAGGCCGGGCCCGACTTCAATATCAACATTGGCAAGGCGGCCAAGCTCAAACAGCACGTCGCGCAGGGGAACATCATCGGTCACCGCAAGGGTCACCAGCTTGGTATTCGCCACCTTCGGAGGTGCGGGCGAGGCAAGCACTTCAGCAATATCCGGAATCGGCGGTGCACCCACCACCGCTGTGATATTAGGCTCCTGGTTCGCGTTCGCCTCTTCCGCTTTTTTATTGATGACACCGATGTCTTTGAAGTCTTTGATCGTCAGGTTCTGTGGGCGATCAATAACATCGGTGTATTCGCCTTTTTTGGGCACAAAACTGTCAAGGAAGGAGCAGGCGTAAAGCGGGGCAACGCAGAGCGTGAGGACAGACCACTTAACGACGCTTCGCTGTAAACGCATACGACCCCGAACAAGACCACTTATCTACCTGTAGTAGCACAGCGTATCGTCACCACAAGAGGTTTGTACGCGCATTGTGAGTAACTTCCCTGTCAATTAGTTTATGGGCAGTTTCACGTTATAAAATTGCCAGAAAGAACTCAGCGTCTGTGGCCAGACTACACAGGCAAACATGGCAAGCGCCAGGGCAGGGCCAAACGGAAACACCGCCCCACGTCCGATGCTGCGCCACAGCAGCCCGCAGATGACCCCAAGAACACCAGAGAAAAATAAAAACGGCACAAAACTGATGAGGCTGGCAAGCCAAATACCAACGCCAAACAGCAGCTTCACATCGCCTAAGCCAAGACCATCTTTATTGCGAAGGTATAAAAATCCATATTTGAGTGTAAGGCCGATGACTAACCCCGCCACCGCGGCACCGATCACATCCGCCATGTCAGTACCAATCGCGACATGATAAAGCAGCCCAAACACGATGACGGCAATCTGCACTTCATCCAAAATAATGTAATGTTCAAGATCGGTGACGATGATCGCAACAATGCTCCACCATAACCCGGCCACCGCAAACGCCTCGAGGGTGAAACCATAATGATGTGCCGAGGCAAGTGCACCCAGTGCGCAGGCAAGTTCGGTCAGTGGGTAGCGCACACTCACGCGTGTTTTGCATTGCCGACAGGTTCCTAGGTTTAGCAGCCACGACACGATCGGAATGAGGTCGATTGCATGCAGTGATTTTGTGCATGCCGGGCAACGTGATCGCGTGATGCCAATAGGCTCACCAAGCGGCAAACGGTGGGTGATTAAAGTGATGAACGAACCAATCGCCGCGCCAATCACGGCCACGAACCCCCAGAGAATTGCCGATTCACTCATAAATAACAATCGCTTACGGTTATGGGTTGCCTTGCGGGCGCGTTCGTGGCAAAAAACCACACACCTACTATATATAGCGTTGCTTCGCAAAACCGCCGCAACGCGATGCTATAGACAAGCAGGTTCACGTTACTGCCAAGGTAACGGATATTGCAAAACAAAAAATAAGCATCGGAATCTTTGTTTGAAACAGACCGTCGCCATCGCGAACGACCACGCAGGGCTTGCACTCAAAAACGTGCTGCTCAAGCAAATTGATGCGTGCGGTTTTTCTGCACTCGATTTAGGCACCAATAGCACCGAGTCTGTTGACTACCCTGACTATGGCCATGCGGTCGCGAATGCCGTAAGCGATGGCCGCGCCAAATTTGGCATTGCCATTTGCGGTTCTGGCATCGGCATTTCCATCGCCGCGAATCGCCATGCAGGTATTCGCGCTGCGTTGTGCAGCAGCGGCTTGGCCGCCGAACTGAGTCGTCAACATAACGATGCCAATGTGTTGTGCTTGGGTGCACGCCTGATTGGTGAGGCCGAAGCAACGGAATGCGTGCGCCGCTTTTTAACCACTGCCTTTGAAGGTGGGCGGCACGTTAGCCGCGTTGAGAAATTAGGATAACGAACAGGAGCGATGATGTCAGCCGCATTACTTGAATTCGTCAAAGACGCATCGCGCCTTGGTAAACACCGGGATGAAATCAACGCCGCGCTCAAGACCGCTGGCTGGCCCGCAGATCAGCTCGAAGCATTCTGGAGCAAATACAGCGATGCCCCCTTTGCCATCCCAGTGCCCAAGCCAGCCCTTTATGCCTCGCCGCGCATCACTACACTGAATCTGTTTTTCTTCATCGTGCTTTACATCACGCTGTTCTCGACCATCTCGATTATCTTCACGGTACTTGATTACAACCTGCCCGATGGCCGTGGCCAAATGCGCGGGCTTTATTATTCCTCCGCCCCAATTGCGGATACGATTCGTGGCTATCTTGCCGCCATTTTTGCCAGTGCGCCGCTGGTCTTCATCAGCGCGCGGCTGCTAAAAAAATCGATGGCCTCAAGCGGGCAGTATCTGCACACCACGCGCTTGAAGCTGATGAACCTTTCGCTGCTCTGCGCTGCCTTGATTGTGCTGAGCGATTTCATCACCTTCATCTATTATTTCCTAAGCGGCGAACTCAGCCTGCGCTTTGTGCTCAAGGTGTTGGTATTGGCAGCGACCAGTGCAGGCGTGTATCTGTTCTTCAAGCCTGAAATTGCTGCCTTCGAGAAAAAGGCGTGAATGTGATGCAAGCCCTCATTCGTATCCTCTCGGTGGTGATGTTGCTGGCAGTCGTTGGCTATGCGCTGACCATCACCGGCTCGCCGACGCACACACGGCAGGTAAACGAGGATATTGACACGCTTGAGGCGCTTGAGGCGTTACACAATGCCCTGAGCACGCATTATTATCTGCATAACCGCCTCCCGGCCACCCTACCAGATGCAAGTGCCCTCAAAGGACTAAAAGCAAAAACCCAGGAAGAATCCACCTGCCAATTATATTACTACGGTTTTAAACTTCTCGAAGATGCGCAAATCAGCCGATTCGAGTACACGCCAACCACGGCTGGCTATAAAATCTGTGCGCCATTTCATACCAGCTGGCGCGACGTCACCCTCAACCAGCGCTTTTATAACGAGAGCTATGATTGGGCGAAGGATTTCGAGCAAGGCCGCTATTGTTTTGAACGCACCATTCCAGCATGTAAGAAAAGGAAGACCCCATGACCAACACCGCCCGCAAACTTGAGGACACGATGACCAGCAGCACCCATGCCTATTTTAACGCACCCCTTTCGAGCACCGACAAAGCGGTGTTTGATGCCATCCAGAACGAGCTGGGCCGCCAGCAACACGAGATCGAGCTGATCGCGAGCGAGAATATTGTGAGCAAAGCGGTGATGGATGCACAAGGCTCGGTGTTCACCAACAAATACGCCGAGGGCTATCCCGGCAAACGCTATTACGGTGGCTGCGCCTTCGCCGATGTGGTCGAGCAACTCGCCATCGACCGCGCGAAACAACTTTACAACTGTAGCTATGCCAACGTGCAGCCAAACAGCGGCAGCCAGGCCAATCAAGGCGTGTTCAATGCCCTCATCAAGCCGGGCGATACCATTCTTGGCCAGTCACTCGCCGCAGGCGGCCACCTCACGCATGGGGCTTCGGTCAACCAGTCCGGGCGCATCTATAACGCCATCCAATACGGCGTGCGCGAGGACAACCACCTGCTCGATTACGACGCGATTGAAAAACTTGCGATGGAGCATAAACCAAAACTCATCATCGCTGGCTTCTCGGCCTATTCCCGCGTCGTCGATTGGGCGCGCTTCCGCCAGATTGCGGATAAAGTCGGCGCCTATTTCATGGTCGATATGGCGCATATCTCAGGCCTTGTCGCCGGTGGTTCCTACCCCTCGCCATTGCCGCACGCGCATGTGGTGACGACGACGACGCACAAAACCCTGCGTGGCCCACGCGGCGGAATGATTCTTTCGAATTGCCCCGAGCTGGTGGTAGGCATTACCCCCATGGGCAAAGACCAAACGCTCGAGATGGCCATCAACAGCAGCATTTTCCCGGGCATCCAAGGTGGCCCACTGGTGCATGTGATGGCAGGTAAAGCGGTTGCGTATGGTGAAGCACTTGAGCCGAGCTTCAAACTCTATGCGCAAGCGATTATCGATAACGCGCGTGCGCTCGGTAAGGTGCTGATGGCACGCGGCCTCAATATTATCACGGGCGGTACGGATAACCACCTCGTGCTCGTCGATCTTCGCCCCAAAAACATCACCGGAAAAGCGGCCGAGGCAAGCCTTGAGCGTGCAGGCCTCACCTGCAACAAAAACGCCATTCCGTTTGATCCCGCCTCACCGTTTGTCACCTCAGGCATTCGCCTCGGCACGCCTGCGGGCACCACGCGCGGCTTTGGTATCAAAGAGTTCGAGGAAATCGGTAACCTCATTGGCGATGTGCTCGATGGTTTGAGCAAAAACCCTGAAAGCCCCGAAGCCAACGCCGCCGTCGAAGCCGCTACCAAACTCAAGGTGCGTGCACTCACGGATAAATTCCCTATTTATAGCTAACAAGTGTTAGGTTTCAGGTTCCAGATGATCCGCTCCTACCAAGATTTAGAGGTTTGGAAAAAAGCGATAACGCTTGTTAAAATCGCTTATGACCTTGCTTCTGCGTTTCCAAAAACGGAGCAATTTGGCTTAATAAGCCAGATTCAACGAAGCGCTACATCGATTCCTGCCAATATTGCTGAAGGCCGTTGTCGTTCATCGCGCAAAGAATTTTCCTTTTTTCTGAGAATTGCTGCTGGTTCACTTGCAGAGTTAGAAACACATTTCTTTGTAGCGATGGAACTTGAGTATTTGAATGCAACAACCGCTCAAGAATTTTTTGACCACGCAAGTGAAGTTGGGCGCATGTTAAATGGTCTGCTCAAATCGTTGCAGCAAACACCACTGAAACCTGAAACCCAAAACCTGGAAGCTGTTTCATGAGATGCCCCTTTTGTAATCACGAAGACACGCAAGTGAAGGATTCACGCCCAAGCGAGGATGGTTCGTCCATCCGTCGCCGGCGTTTTTGTCCGGCCTGTGATTCACGCTTCACCACCTTCGAGCGTGTGCAATTGCGCGAGCTCACCGTGGTGAAAAGTAATGGCGAGAAGCGCGTGTTCGACCGCGACAAAATCGCGCGCTCCATGGCCATTGCCCTGCGCAAACGCCCTGTCGAGGCGGATGCGGTGGAAATGGCCATCAACCGCATGGTGCAAAAACTCGAATCCGAGGGCGAGAGCGACATCCCCACCCGCCGCATTGGCGCACTGGTAATGGAAGAGCTGAAAAAACTCGATGCCGTGGGCTATATTCGCTACGCGAGCGTGTACCGCGATTTCGGCAGTGTCGATGATTTCGAGAGCTTCGTAGAGAAGCTGTGATGCGCGCAGGCGCGAGGGGGCGAATTCGCCCCCGCTACCGCTCCCCCTCGTTCGCTTCGCTCCGGCTCGCCATGGAAGGCTACGCGAGGATGACCATTAAACGTTGGTGCCTATGACTGCAAACGACCACCAGTTCCTCGCTCACGCGCTGCGCATTGCAGCGCAGGGCCTTGGCCGCACTTGGCCAAACCCAACGGTGGGCTGCGTGCTGGTGAACAATAACCACATCATCGGCCTTGGCCGCACGGCGGATGGTGGGCGCCCCCATGCCGAAACCGAGGCACTTGCCATGGCAGGCAGTGCTGCGCGCGGTGCCACCGCCTATGTGACGCTTGAGCCCTGTTCGCACCATGGCCAGACCCCACCCTGTGCGCAAGCGCTCATCGATGCGGGGGTGGCCCGCGTGGTGGTCGCCTGTATCGATGCGGACCCGCGCGTTTCAGGCAACGGCATTGCCATGCTGCGCGAAGCGGGCATCACCGTTGACCTCATCGAACTGCCCGAGGCAGCAAAGCTAAACGCTGGCTTCTTTTCACGGGTGCAAAACGGCATGCCGCATGTCGCAATGAAACTTGCCGTGTCGCGCGATGATTTCATGGCGCGCGGCGATGGCGGTGGGCAATGGCTGACCGGCCCGCGCGCGCGTGAGCATGGCCATCTCATGCGCGCGCAGTTTGATTGTATTGTCACGGGCATTGGCACGGTGCTGAGCGATGACCCACATCTCACCGTGCGCGCGCCTGTTGCCCCACATGCAGGCCTTGTACGGGTGGTATGCGACCGCAATGTGCGCCTGCCGCTCACCAGCAACTTGGTCAAAACCGCGCGGCGGCAGCCTGTCTGGGTCATAACCCATGGCGAAGCAGTCGAGCTTGCAGCCAGCCACGCCAATGATTTGCGCGAGGCCGGCGTTAAATTTTTAGTCATGAACGAGGTGGCGCTGCCGCCAAATACCATCCTTCGCGCGCTTGCTGCTGAGGGCATCACCCGCGCATTTATTGAGGCTGGGCCTAAATTATCGAGCGATTTTCTGGCCGCAACGCTAGTGAATACCCTGCATTGCTACCGCGCGCCGATGCTGCTTGGAAATGCTGGCAAATCCCCCATCGATGCACTACATAGCTTGCTCGCTGATGCAATGCGCGCTGAAATGCGCATGCTTGATCAGGATGTATATGAG
The DNA here is from genome assembly GCA_964578965.1 of uncultured Azospirillum sp. GTDB lineage: Bacteria > Pseudomonadota > Alphaproteobacteria > Rickettsiales > UBA3002 > QFOX01. The sequence goes on along the minus strand of CAZOFC010000025.1, from coordinate 9,293 downwards.
CGTTTTGAACTGTGATAATAATCAACCGTAACTGTCATTGCGAGCGCATAGCGAAGCAATCCACCTTGGCCACAAGGTAAAAAGATGGATTGCCACGTCGCTCTCGCTCCTCGCAATGACGAAATGACAGGATAACGATACTTAATGTTTACTGGACTGATTAAAACCCAAGGCACCATCCGCCGCGTTGACCAGCGCGGCGACTGTATGATGACGATTGCGCTCGCCGAGCCATTCCCCATCGAAGTCGGCGATTCGATTTGCTGCCAAGGCATTTGCCTCACCGCCGTGAAGGTGACGGATAACGAATTCAAAGTCTCGCTCTCGGCTGAGAGCATGAACCGTACCACCGCCAAGCACTGGGCCGTTGGCACCATCATCAATATCGAGCCGTCGCTGAGCGTGGGTGATGCGATGGGTGGGCATTTTGTGAGTGGCCATGTGGATGGATTGGCGCGTGTCGTCGCGGCCGAAAAAAGTGGCGATTCGATGATCTGGGAATTTGAAGTGCCGCCACATCTTGCACGCTATATTGCCCCCAAAGGCTCGGTGACGATCGACGGCGTGTCGCTCACCGTCAACACCGTGAAGGATACCCCGATGGTGCTGCCAAGCACTGAGCAGGAGCCAACACCCGTGGGCCTGACCCGTAAGCCCGCCGCCATGCTGACGCCACCGATGGTGACGAGCTTTTCGGTCAACATCATCCCCCACACCGCGAAGGTGACCAGCTTTGGCCGCCTCAAAGTGGGCGAGGATGTGAACCTCGAGATCGATATGCTCGCGCGTTATGTCGCGCGCCTGACGGGAGCCAAGTGATGGATGACGCAAAAAACAAAACCGCTTTGTGCGAGACAAGCGCTAGGAATGCCCGCGCGCAAGGAGGGAGTGTAGCCTTACTACATGACCGACTGAGCACGGACATGACACCGCGATTGTCCGCAGAAAGGGGTTTATGAAGCTCTCCTCCATCGAAGAAATCATTGCGGATACCAAGGCCGGGAAGATGGTCATTCTGGTCGATGACGAAGACCGCGAAAACGAAGGCGACCTTGTCATCCCCGCCCAGTTCTGTGATGCGGCGGCCGTCAACTTCATGGCCAAGCATGCGCGTGGGCTCATTTGTTTGGCGCTTGAAAAAGCGCAGGTCGAGCGTTTGGGCCTTCCCCCCATGGCGCGGCATAACTCAAGCCGCCATGCCACTGCGTTCACCGTTTCCATCGAAGCGCGTGAGGGGGTGACGACTGGCATTTCCGCCGCCGACCGCGCCCGCACCATTGCCGCCGCCAGCAACGTGAATGCCCATGCGCGCGACATTGCCTCCCCCGGCCATATCTTCCCGCTTGAGGCACGCGAGGGCGGTGTGCTGGTGCGCGCCGGGCATACCGAAGCCGCGGTCGATATTGCGCGGCTTGCAGGCTGCACCCCGGCAGGCGTGATTTGCGAGATCATGAACGACGACGGCACCATGGCGCGCCTGCCTGATTTGCTGAAATTCGCGAAGCAGCACACCCTCAAAATCGGCACCATTGCCGATCTTATCGCCTATCGCCGCCGCTATGAAAAACTGGTCACGCGCATGGTGGAAAGCACCATCAGCACGCGCCATGCGGGCGATTTCCGCTGCATCGCCTATGCGCAAAACCCCGGCTATGCCGAGCATATTGCGCTGGTGAAAAATACGCTCTCAAGCAACGGCCCCACCCTCGTGCGCATGCATGCGCTTGATATGCTGCACGATGTGCTAGGCGATACATCGCAAGGCAAAGCAGGCGTTCTGCATCAATCCATGCGCATGATCGATGAAGCAGGCAGCGGCGTGATTGTGCTGCTGCGCGAGCCGCGCCCCACCGCCGCGAGCGACGGGTTAAAGCAGCGTTTGGGCGAGGCCCCGGCATTGCCGATCTTGCGTGATTATGGCATCGGCGCGCAGATTCTGCTCGATTTAGGGGTACGCAACATGACGCTGCTCACGAATTCGCCGAAAATGATTGTCGGACTCGAGGGCTATGGGCTAGAAGTCAGCGGCCATATCCCTATAACCATCGAGTGATTTTTATGGACAATTTCATTGTCATGCCTGTGCTCAGTCGGTTATGTAGCGCTGCTACACGCCCTCCTTGCGCGCAGTCACTCCGCGAACTTGCCTCATACAAATCCCTCTGAACAAAAAGTTCTCCTATGAAGCCGATTTTACTGGTCGTTTCCCCCTACTACGAAGACATCAGCACCATGCTGGTCAGCGGCGCCACGCGCGCAATCTACGAGGCCGAGCACACCGCCGAAATGATCACTGTACCCGGCGCTCTTGAAATTCCCGCCGCGATTGCCATGGCCGCAAAAACAGGTCGCTATGCTGCTTATGTGGCGCTTGGCTGCGTCATCCGCGGCGAGACCTACCATTTCGAAGTGGTGAGCAACGAATCCGCGCGCGCGCTACAGGACCTCTCGATTCACCAACATTTGCCGATTGGTAACGGCATTCTCACCGTCGATAGCATGGCACAAGCCACCGCGCGGGCCGATACCGCGCAAGGCAACAAAGGCGGCGATGCGGCACGCGCCGCACTGCGCATGCTTGGCATTGCCGAAGTGTTCGGGGTGCACCCGCTATGAGCCAGATCCGCCCATCCCTGCTTCGTAAACGCGCCTCACGCCTCGCTGCTGTGCAGGCCATGTACTCTGAAGCGCTGATTGAAAAAAGCACCCTGCCCGCCTTGCTCACCGCGCAAATGCTGCAATCCTGGGCCGATAGCCGCGCCAATAACACGGATGATTTGCCCCACGCGACGCAGCCGGAAATGGCGCTACTGAACAAGCTCATCACCACCGCGCAGGAAGAGCGCGCAACAATCGAAGCGTCCATCGCCGCCACCATCCTCCCGCAATGGAGCAAGGCGCGTATGAGCCTGCCGCTACTCTCGGTGCTTGAGGTATTCGCGGCCGAAGTCATCGCCTACCCCACCCGTGGTGCCGCGACGCTCATTGATGAATACACCGTCGTTGCCGCCCAGCTCGTCACCGATGAGGAACTGAGCTACGCTCACAAAGCCTTCAACTTACTGCTTTCCAGTTTGCGTCCACGCGCCGAGTGAGCGATGAACGAGCATGCGCGCATTGCCCGCTATTTTGCACCGCTCACAGCGCATGAATCAGGCAGTTTCAACCTGACCGATGATGCGGCTGTTTTAACCATACCGCCCGGCCAGCAACTGGTCATCACCACCGATAGTGTGATCGAACATATCCATGTGCTCGCTGATGCCACGCCCGAGCAATTCGCACAAAAACTGATGCGGCGAAATTTGTCGGACCTTGCGGCCATGGGCGCCACCCCTTGGCGCTACAGCCTCAACCTGCACACACCGCCGGGGCTTGACGAGGAATGGTTTGCCCAATTTTGTGCAGCACTCGCACGCGAACAAGCAAGCTTTGGCCTCACCCTTATCGGGGGGGATTCGACTTCCGCCGCCGGGCCCATTCACACCAGCATGACCTGCATGGGGCTGAGTGATGGGCAAGTATTGCGCCGCCAGGGCGCACACATCGGTGATGCGATCTATGTCAGTGGTGCCCTTGGCGGTGCGGCCTATGCGCTCGCACAGCTGCAGCAACACTTGCCCATCAGTGCCGCGCTTGCGAGCCGTTACCATTGCCCTGAACCCCGCCTTGCCTTGGGTGCAGCATTACGCGGCATGGCCACAAGTGGCCTTGATTGTTCGGATGGGTTACTCGCGGACATCATGCAACTGATGACCGCAAGCGCCGTAGGTGCAACGCTTCACCGTGATGCGTTACCGGTTGAGGAAACACTGCGCGCGGTAATCGCGGCGGATGAAACCGCGTGGCGCTTTGCCCTCAGTGGCGGCGATGATTACGAGCTTATTTTTACCGCACCGCCGCATGCGCATACTGCCCTGCAAGCGCTCGCGAAGTCACTCACTCTGCCTATCACCCGCATTGGTGAAATCACGGTAGGCGCCGCGCTTCGCTTGCTGGATGCAGATGGGAATGCGTTACCCATTCTCACGCGTGGGTGGGAACACCGCTAGCGACCAAGATTGCGGTCGCTCAAGCCACGGGTGGGCGCGTTGAAGCGGCCAAAATTACCCAGCATCTGCTCGATGAAGCCGATGCTGTGGCCCTCGGTCGGCGTGGTCTTGCTCACAATCTGCACGTTCTGCCCGTCTTCCTTTTTGAAGGCGCTGATGTCGTGCACGCGCTGCTCAGCATCGAAGGTGATGGCGGTCACCTGTTGCTCCGTCACTTCGGGCGCAAACACCCCCACGCGCGATTGCTTTTGTGTAATGTAATACCAGGTTTCCTCACCGAAATTCGAGGTGCTAGTCGGGCTGCCAAGCAAGGCGCGCACATCCTCGGCGCTGGTTTGACCGGGCACCAGCTGGCTTAAATCCACATCCTCGGCGCTGTGGCCGCGCGTGTTCACGATCGGGGTGCAGCTTGCCAGCACAAGGGCAATGCTGCTAAGCATCAGACAACGCATGAATCGAGGAGTTTGCAATGCTTGGTGCCCTTCGCCAGTTATTTACCCCAAAGCCACCCGCGGTGGTGGAGGCAACCTATATAGCACTGCTTCGCGCTTCGCGAAATCCCTTTTTCTTCACCCAACTTGGTGTGCCCGATACGCTCGATGGCCGCTTTGAACTGATCGTGCTGCATTTATTTTTACTGCAGCATCGTTTGCTTAATACCAACAACGAGAGCTTCTTACAGTTTCTAAGCGAAGCCTTTTTCAATGATATGGATGCAAGCCTGCGCGAACTGGGCGTTGCCGATACCGGGGTGAGCAAACGTATCAAGAAAATGGGCAAGGCTTACCATGGCTGTTTGCAGGTCTATGCAGCAAGTGTGAACGAACCCACCGCCCTGCGTGCAGCGCTTGCCCGCAATGTTTATGGCACCGTCGAGAATGGGGATGTGGCAGCGCTTGACCGCCTTGGCAAGTATGTCGAGCAGATGGTGAAAGCGCTTGCCGAAATTTCACCTGAAACAATCACCACCGCCAACTATCACTGGCCGGATGTAGCAACGCTCGGACTATAAAAGCGTTCCTTGAGTTTCACTAACGAATAAAGCGTATTGAGATGCGGGGTGTTCTCTTCCATCCAGCGGCCAATCTCGCGCACCGCGCCCACAATCGCTTCGATTTCGGTGGGTCGGCCCTGCTCAATATCGGTCAGCATCGAGGTTTTATGGCCGCGCATTTTGGCCGCTGCCTCGACCCGGCTTTTGGTGGTTTGCGCCAAGGCAATGCCAAGCTTATCCGCAATGTTGCGCGCCTCATTCATCACCGCCGTTACAAGGTCAATATCGTGATAGCCTTCCGCAATCTGGTCGATGGTGCCGTGCGTAAGTGCGCTAATGGGGTTGAAGGCAATATTACCCCATAATTTATGCCAGATGCTTTGGCGAATATCCTCCGTCAGGACCGGGGCAAAGCCGCCTGCCGCAAAGGCCGCCCCTAAACGCTCGAGCCGCGGCGTGATACGACCATCCAGTTCACCCAGCACAATGCGCCGCTCGAGCTCATGCACATAATGCACATGGCCGGGGCTCGTGACGGTGCCTGCAAGGTAATTCACACAGCCGATGATACGCCGCGTTTCAATCGCGCGGGTAAGCACCCCATCCGGGTCAAGATTGGTCAGGCGCTTGCCGTCAAACTCCCCGCCATGCTGCTCAAAATACCACCATGGCACACCATTCACAGCGGGCACGACCAGTGTTTCATCGCCCAGCAAGGCGGGTAAATATTGCGCCGCACTGGGCAGCTGATACGCCTTGGTGCACAGAATCACCGCGTCCTGCACGCCGAGGCTTTTCGCATCATCCGTCGCGGGGATGGTACCGTGCCATTCATCCTGTGCGCTTGCGAGCGTGAGGCCATGCGTACGCAAGGCCGCCAATTGCGCACCGCGCGCGAGAAAACTGACATTCGCCCCACCACGCGCCAACCGGCCACCAATCAGGCAGCCCATGGCACCTGCACCAATAATCGTAATTTTCATCGTCATGGGGGCAGCATTAGCAAGCCGCAGCATCGCTTGCAATCGTAGTCGAATTAATTTTCGAGGATTGGCGCTTTAAGCGTGGCGTTGCGCGCAAGTGCTGCGCCATACGCATCCACCCCTTTGAGGGTGATGATGTTGAAGCGCCGCAAGAACGGCAGCGTGAGGGCAGGCAACCCCGCCGCACGCGCACCAAGCCCACTACGCAGATTCGTTTCCGTGAAGGCCGCGGCAGAGTTATTTTTTGTGGCGGCTTCGACCTGTGTGGCCGTGGCCGACTCTTGTGCCGCTTGACGCGTGCTGCGCTCGGATGCCGGAATATCGCCCCGCGCAATGCGTAAATTGGTGAGGTAGTCATCGACCGGAAGTTCATTGGTGGGCGCGGGTAGCAGGCTTTGGCGCACCGCAAAAATCTCAAGCTCGCTGGCGGTGAGGCCAATATCCTGCGCAATGAACTGTGCCGCAAGCAGGCTAGAGGGCGCGCGTTGCAATGGCCGTGGTGCAGGCGGCACTTGCGTGGGCAAGCCGGGCACGGTGGTCGAGGCCGCCACGGCATTAGGCAATTGCAGGCGCTGGGCAGCCACAGGGTCGGCGCGGCCAACGGCCGTGAGCAACGCAGATTGCGCCCGCGGTGCCGGCGCAATCGGGCTGGTCGGACCGATATCCACGGTCACACCATTCAAGGCAATCGTCATAACACCATCTAGCTCAAACGTCTTTTTGAGGCACTGTTCTTGCATTCCAAGCGGTTGCGTTGCGAGCAATCCACTTGGAATGTAAGAACAGTGCCTTAGACTTTTTATTCTGTGCGAAGTGTAGCACAAAACCGCCCTGCGCGCCAGCAGTGATGGGAGGGCACACAACTCACTGATTTATAAACATTATAAAAGTTTCTGCCCTTGTCATAAATCCTTCATTTTACTTTAAGCGCGTTCAGGCCTAGCACTACGCTCATGAAAAAAATCGTCATCGCATGGGTTGGAAGTGTGCTGTGCCTGGTCATGCTGCTCGCATGGCTCAGCGCCAGTGTGATCTCAAACAACACCGGCCGTGAGGATTTTTTCGGCAATGCCGCCGAGCTGATCCAGGCCGATTTTACACTCGTCGATGGCAACGAAAAAACCGTGACGGCAAAAGATTTCGCCGGGCGCTACCTGCTTGTCTATTTTGGCTTCACCCATTGCCCGGATATTTGCCCAACCTCCCTGCTACTCATGCGCAATGCGCTCGAGCAAATTGGCCCCAAAGCTGCCAAGGTTCAACCCCTGTTCATCACCGTGGACCCCGAGCGCGACACCCCCAGAGCAATGCGCGATTACACCGCCAATATCAGCAAATCGATTTTAGGGCTGACCGGCACGCCCGAGCAAATCAAATATGCCGCGGATAGCTTTAAGGTGTATTACAGCAAGGTGGATGACAATCGCTCCGCCATGGGCTATGTTGTCGATCATTCAGGGTTCATTTACCTGATGGGCCCGAATGGTAAATACCTCGCCCACTTCCCGTTCAATGCGCCAGAGCAACAACTGATTGAAGGGTTAAAACGCTATGTTCGTTAAATTTGCTGCACTCACCATCGTTGGTATTTTTGTCTCCGCTGCCTCCTGCACCGCGGCGGAAGCCCCAGCCATCACCATCAGCGACGCGCGCGCCACCATGGTGAGCCCTACGCTTGGCGCGGCATATGCCACCATCACCAGCACGGGTAAGGATACGCTGGTTGGGGTAACGTCTGACTGCTGCAACGCGGTTGAGATTCACCAAAGCGGGATGCTCAACGGCGTGATGAGCATGCGCAAGATTTCCAAGGCCGAAGTGAGCCCGAAAAAGCCGCTCATGCTCATTTCACACGCGAAGGCCACGGGCCCCACTTCCATGCATCTCATGCTCATTGGCGCGAAAGAGCCATTGAAAGTTGGCGATAGCGTGGATGTAACCTTGCGCTTTGAAAAGGCGGGCGATGTGCAACACCGCTTCCCTATCGCGGCGGCGGGCGGGCACTAGGCACTGTTAGCTAATTCTAAGTGATTGCGCCATGATGTTTATTTTGATGAAGAGCAAAGAAAATTCGCAGCAGCGTAGCGGGACTACGGTGCAAGAATTTTTTGTAGCTATTCATCAAAATAAACCATGGCCCTGCGGGTTGCGGCAAAAATCGCCGCTCGCTGCGTTGAAATGGGTTTATGTAGAATGGCTACATCGCACCCATTTCGCCTTGCGAATCAACGATTTTTACCAGCAACGCAACCGCTTAGAATTAGCTAACAGTGCCTAATGCAATAAATTCGTTGTCTTGCGCGCGCGTGCTACGCTAACATGGGTTGCAATCTGATTCACCCCATTTCACGATTGCACGCGCATGACCTCCAAACATTACCCCCCAATGACCAAGCGCCGCGGACTGATGTTCGTGCTCTCCTCGCCTTCGGGTGCGGGTAAAACCACCCTCTCGCGTCGCCTGCTTGCCGAAGAAGAAGGTGTCTTTATGTCAGTCTCCGTCACCACCCGCGCACCGCGCCCGGGCGAGGTGGACGGCAAGGACTACCATTTCATTGATACCGCCCGCTATGACGCGATGGTGCGTGCCGGAGAGCTGCTCGAGCATGCGACCGTGTTCGACCATAAATACGGCACGCCCAAACAACAGGTGATGGACGCCCTCGATGCCGGGCGCGACGTGCTGTTCGATATCGACTGGCAAGGCACGCGCCAACTGGCCAATGCCTGCCGCGCGGATCTGGTGAGCATTTTCCTGTTGCCACCGACGCTCGAGGAACTCGAGCGCCGCTTGCGCAGCCGCGCGCAGGATAGTGACGCCGTGGTGCAAAAACGCATGGCCAAAGCGACCGAGGAAATCTCGCACTGGGAAGAATATGATTACGTCGTGGTCAATGAAAACCTTGATAAAGCGATGGAGCATATTCGCCGCATTCTCTATGCCGAGCGCTTCAAGCGCTGGCGGCAACTAGATATTGCTGGCTTCGTTGCGCATTTGTGCCAACGCACGGGTTAACCGCGCAAACATTGCAAGGTCACAGGCTTCGGCGCGCAGGGTCGGGTCAATCTCGGCCATGCTGCACAACACGAGCGTATCCACCCCAAGTGATTTTAGCGACTGGCGCAGCATTTTTCGCCGATGGTTGAAGGCGGCAGCCACCACTTGCTCAAGCAATTTCAGCGGCACATCCTCGCGCGGGGCATCGAGCATACGCGCGCGCAAAATGGCCGAGGTCACTTTCGGCGGCGGGGTGAAGGCGCTAG
>CAZOFC010000024.1:0-16938 GCA_964578965.1 uncultured Azospirillum sp. | reverse complement strand
GGCTGCAAGTAGAGCACCGCGTGACCGAGCTGGTCACGGGCATTGACCACGGCGAGCAAATGATTCGTATCGCGGCCGGTGAGAAACTGCCCTTCACGCAGGACGATATCAAAACAAACGGCTGGGCCTTCGAAACCCGCATCTATGCCGAAGACCCAACGCGCGGCTTCCTGCCTTCGACTGGGCGTGTCATTAAATACGAAGAGCCTGAGCCAAAACCCGGCGCAATTTGTGATACCTCGATCTACGAGGGCGGGGAAGTCAGCATGTTCTATGACCCGATGATCGGGAAATATTGCACCCACGCCCCCACGCGCGATCAGGCGATTGACCTGATGGTCGATCAGCTCGGCGATTTTGTGATTCAGGGCATTGCCCATAATATCAGCTTCTGTCAGGCGGTGCTGAGCCATGAGCGCTTCCGCAAAGGCGATATTTCAACCAACTTCATCGAGCAGGAATGGCCTGCCGGGTTCACCGGTGCGGAGCTATCGACCGAAGCACAAAAAGTCTGCATGGCGGTGGCAACCTTCTGCGGCTTACGTGACATTGAACGTGCTGCACAAATCACTGGCCAGATTCCCGGCCGTACGCCAGCGATTGGCGCGCGCTGGGTCGTTACCTTGGCTGGCAACTCTGTCTCGGTCTATGCCCGTAAGAAAGACTATGGCTACGACATCAGCTACGATGATGGAATGATCGTCATTCGCTCGGCCTGGAAGCTGGGCCGTCGCCTGTTCCAAGGCACGGTGAATGGCAAGCCCGTGAGCGTGCGTGTCACACCGCTGGCCGAAGGTTATCAGCTCAATTATGCCGGGGCCGAGGTGAAGGCCACGCTGCGCAGCCTGCGCGTTGCCGAGCTTGGCCAATACATGCCGGTGCGTGAAAGCACGGTCTCGCAATATGAAATCACCGCGCCGATTGCGGGCCTCATTTCCGCGATTCATGTCAATAAGGGCGATGTGATCCGTGCTGGGCAGCAGCTGTTCGTGATCGAGGCGATGAAGATGGAAAACATCATCTATGCCGACCATGACGCGAAGGTCAAAGACGTGCATGTGAAAGCCCCTGCGAGCGTGAACTCGGGCCAACTGGTCATCGAGTTTGAAGAGCCAGCGAAGGAAGAGGGCAGCAAGAAAGCGGCTTAGGCGAAACGTCCAGCGCTGGGAGTTGTTGTCCCAGCGTTATAGTTTTGTGTTATCGTCCCTGTCGGTTTGCCATCAGCAAGCGCTGCAAGTGCTTGAGCGCGAGCTGTTTCCATGGCGCTGCTCAGACGGACCTCAGGCTGCATGTTCTCGACATTTGTTAGCCAAGCCCCGAAGCTTCCTTGTCCAGTGAATACGTCAGTGATGCGCACTTGGCCGCTCTTATCAACGCTATAGGCAAATAACGTTGGCGTTGATGCAGGAAAGGATTTTCCGCCAATATTCATGGTACTGCCCTCGAGCGTTCCACCCATGCTTTGAGCGAATTCACTGAATGCTTCTCTTGTCAGTGGCAGCTCGATTCTTACAATCTCGCTTTTTTCGCCGTGCTCGCGCATCGTCGGGATGTTTGCCGCATCAAACTGAAGGCATGCGGAGCATTTGCTGCCATCCTCATGCACTCCAGCAAGGTAGCCTATATGCACTCTATTATCATTACGCGCCTCGGCTTTCATATCCTCAGCAGAGGTAACTGTGGTGGTCACGTCGGTGATGGTATCCGTCATATTCTCTCTCCTAGCGGCCTTGGCCGGGCTTGATTTTTACAGGTTGATTCGATGGGTTAAATCTAACACTTGCGTCATTGAGACTGCAGCCACATTGATCGCCATCAAACGAAATAATCACATTCAGCGCGCGTCGCGCCTCTGCAGCGTTCGGAGCGCGACTTGCAGCATTACTGAGTTCATCGGTCCATTTGCCCTTCAGTAGCAAGGATGCATTGGCTTCACGCAGACTTTCAATACGCTGCTCAATCGAGCCAGTGGTAGGCGTTGGGTCATAACCTGAGAACTTTAAGTTTCCAGAAGTTCCTGTGATTAAAGTGCCATATACCGCGCGGTCTACCGTGTCACGTTGAGCTGCGGATAGGCGGTTATAGTTCGGCTGCGGTGTATTATCACCTGCGATGGCACGATTGCGGTCAGGATGTGGTCTATCGTTAGTCATTAATAATCTCCGACAATATAGAGACTATACAAGCCTGAGGCTTAATAAATCGTAAATAGCGGCAAAATACAGCTTATTTGCTCGCCATGCGGGTTTTCATGGGCTCGGGTTCGATGGCGAGAATCGCAGCCTCATCGACCTCATCGATCTGCTCGGCGGGGAGGAACATCTCGGCGAACTTGCGGTAAGTTTTTGAAGTAACAAAGAAATCAACGATATTGGGGTCAAGATGGTTGGTCTTTTTGAACTGGCCGATGATGGCCATCGCCTCAGAGAGTTTTTTAGCTTTTTTGTAGGGGCGGTCATTGGCGGTTAAGGCCTCAAACACATCCGCGATGCACATCATCCGCGCAGGCACGCTCATGGTGCCGCCGAGCACCCCGCGTGGGTAGCCGGTGCCGTCCATCTTCTCGTGGTGGCCGGTTGCATATTCGGGCACGCGCTGCAGATGTTTTGGCCATGGCATGGATTCGAGCATGTTCACGGTATGCACCATGTGGTCGTTCATGATCTGACGTTCTTCGGGCGTGATGGTGCCACGGCGGGTGGAGAGATTATAGACCTCGTTTTCACTGAGTAGCGGTTCAGTTTTGCCATCCACCATCAGTTGCCGCTCGGCTAGCGCCTTCAAGCGCGCAATGCTTTCATCGGCCATGAATTCACCACCGATATTCGCGGTTTTGAGGAACTCTGCATCGGCATCGAGTGCAGCAATTTCCGCATCATAGGTCGCACTTAATGTTTTTGGATCACCACCGCTTGCCACCGCTTCGAGGTAGCGGATGCGTGCGTCGCGCTTCAAGATCTCAAGCCGCGCGATAACGAGATGGATGCGGTCATAGATGGTTTCAAGCTTCGTCGCCTTATCCATGATATGGACGGGGGTGACGATTTTCCCGGCGTCATGCAGCCAGCCCGCGATGTGCAGTTCGTATTTCTCTTCCTCACTCATGGTGAAGTTGCGAAAGAACCCATCGGTATCGTTGCAGGCGGCTTCGGCCAGCATTTCGGTGAGCACCGGCACACGCACACAGTGCGAGCCGGTGTAAGGCGACTTCGCATCGATCGCCGAGGCCATCATTTTGATGAAGGACTCAAGCAGCGTTTTTTGCTCGCTAATGAGGGTTTCCTTATCAACAATCACGGCCGCTTGGCTGGCGAGGGAGGAGATAATCTCCACCATCTCATCCGAGAAGGTGATGGTGGCGCCAGTGGCGGGGTCCTTCGCGTTAATGAGCTGCAAGCAGCCAATCGGTTCGCCGCGGTGATTGATCATCGGGATGGTGATGACCGAGCGGGTGCGAAAGCCATATTGCAGATCGAATTTTTTGGTGCGCGTGAAGTCAAACTCTTTCGAGCTATAGGCATCCTTCACGTTGATGGATTCTTTGTTCACCACCGCGCGCACGACCTGGGTGCGAATGTCGGGTTCTTGCGTTTCAAGGTGGTAGAGATGCACCACCGAAAAGGGCGGTTTTTTGCCCGTGGTGCCGCCGTAAGCGAGGTGGATGGAGTCGGTACGCACGATCACGTACTCAAGTACATCCCCCGCGGCCGAAAGCAGGTATAGGGTGCCACCATCGGCGTTCGCGATTTCCTTGGCGGCGAGCAAAATATGCTCAAGCAGCGTGTCGCGGTCGCGCTCGCTGCTCAAGGCTTTACCAATCTGCGTCAGGCGCGTGACGAGCGCGACGGCGTTATGGGGGTCAACTGTTTTCATATAACAAGTTTAGCAAAGCTAGCGCGCTCGCACTAGGGGTTTGCATAGCGCAATCCACCGTCAGCATGATTTTTTGCAACGCTGTGATATTCCTTCACGCAAATGCAATGATGCCAAGCCTGTGCAGCTGCGCGAGCAGGGGCACGAGTGCGAGGCCCTGGATCACGTCGTGATCGCCTGCAACATGGGCAAATAGATGCCGCCCAAGCCCCTCGAACTTATAGGCGCCGCAGGAGGAAAGTGGCGCATCCGCGGCGACATACGCACGGATTTCTTCGGGCGTTAGCGTGCGCATGGTGAGGCTCGCCGAATCATGGAACTGCCACAACACTTCGTTGCCACGCGCGAGCGTCATAGCGCAATGCTGCGTGTGGGTTTGCCCCGAAAGGGTCGCGAGCTGCGCCTCCGCACGGTCATAACTACCGGGCTTTGAAAGAGCCTTGCCATTGTGCACACAAATCTGGTCAGCGCCAATGGTGTAGGCTTCGGGGTGCTGTGCACTCACGGCCAGTGTTTTTGCGGCTGCTAGGGCTGCAGCAAGCTCCGCCACCGGGGCGTTCTTCATCGCGGTTTTAATCGTATCTTCCTCGACCCCGCTTGGCACCACACTGAAGGTGAGGCCGACCGCTTTGAGCATCTGCTGGCGAATGGTCGAGCCCGAGGCGAGAATGATCGGCGCGTGTTGCTTAACAGTCATACGTCATCGCGAGCGAAGCGTGGCGATCCAGCGCGCGTAGCGCAAATAAAACAAAGGGTATTCTATGATAGGCCTGGATTGCCACGTCGCTCACGCTCCTCGCAATGACGAGTTTCTATCCCACATCGCTCGATGTAATCAGTTGCATCACTTCGCGGCGGGCGTCCTTGTCGGTTTTGAACAGGCCGCGCATCTGGGTCGTGACCGTCGTGCTACCTTTTTTGTGCACGCCGCGGGTGCTCATGCATTCATGGTTCGCATCGATGATGACGGCAACGCCTTTGGGGGCGAGCACGCGCTCAATCACATCCGCAATTTGGGCGGTCATCAGTTCCTGCGTTTGCAGGCGCTTGGCGAACACATCGAGCAAACGGGCGAGTTTGCTGATGCCGACCACTTTCTTATCCGGCAGATAGGCAATGTGGGCGCGGCCAATGATGGGCACCATGTGGTGCTCGCAGTGCGATTCAAATTCCATATTCTTGAGCAGCACGACTTCATCATAGCCCGCGACTTCTTCGAAGGTCTTGGCGAGAATTGCCTCAGGGTTTTCCTCGTAGCCCGCAAAAAACTCGCGGTAGGCCTCGATCACGCGCTTGGGCGTATCGATCAGCCCCTCGCGCGCGGGGTTATCGCCCGCCCAGCGAATCAGCGTGCGCACAGCATCCATCGCCTCATCGGCGCTTGGGCGGTTCAGGTTCTGGTTGGCAGCCTCAAGCGGCGCTTTTTTAACGGGTGCAGGCGATGACATCGTGGAGCCTCATAAGTGCAAAATGAGGCAGGAATATAGGCAACTCGCCGCGAAATGCAAGGATAAGCGAGGGGGTGGGGGCTTACAAATGGTTTAGGCGTTGCCTGAGGCGCTGCGGCTCATATTCGCACCGCTGGCTTGCTCATGCTCGGGAACCGTACGCTCAAGGCTCGCCACCTTCGTGGTCAGGCCAACATCCGATAAATTGACTGATGCACCGCCGACAATACCAAGCTGCGCTGCCAGGGCGCGTGCAGCGGCAATTGGGTCATCGCCAAACTTAGCCAAACTAACGTCAGCGATTTCCTTGGCACGCGCACTTTGTGCCAAGCTGTTGGTGGTGCTAGCCTCTGCCAGTTGCGTTGTCACGGAAGTGTTCGCCGCTTGTGACGGAGCTGAAGGGGCAGGGGTGTAAAGTGTTGGGCTCCAGGTGGGAATGGTGACGCCCCCGGCAAGCTGCATCATTTCCAAATCCATGGCGGATGACACCTGTTTGCCGTTTACGGTCACGCCATTCATGCGCTGCACACCGGATAAATCAAGTGCTGTGGGGTCAATATCGTTAAACGCAACACCATTGAGGGTGGCGCCAGCAAAGCTGGTATCGCTTAGATTTGAGCCATTGAATACAGCCTTGTTGAAGGTGACGCCTTCGAAATCAACGCCTGAGACATTGCTACCGAAGGTGACGGATTGCAAAGTGGTGCCCTGCCCAAATTCACTAGCTTGCGAAATCGTGGCGTTACTCAAATCGGCATTACTGAGTAGCGATCCTTCCCCCATCGATAGTAGCATCATGCTGAAGCCATTCGTGGGTTTCACGTCGCTTAGCCGCGCGCGGTCGCCAATGGTTACCGTTGCGCTCGTGCCCTCGATGGTAAGGCCATCAACATGGCTGCCATTGCCAAAAACAATCTGGCCACCTTGTATATTGGTCATCTTGATATTTGTGTAATTCCCGGCCCCAAACACAAAGGCCGGGTCGTCCGCTGACATGTTATTGAAAGTCAGGCCATCAAGATTTCCTGCTCTTGCAATTTCTTCGTTAAACGAGGTGGCGGGGTCAACATACGCGTTCTTGAGGTTTGCACCGGTGAAGTCGATGTTCGTGTAAAAATCACCGATTGCGCCATCGCTGTCCAAATTCATGAGGTCGCTCATGGCACGCTTTTGGGGTTCCGATAGCGCAAAGCCTGAGAGATTGTGGCCGTTTCCTGCACGGTCTTGTCCGCTGAGATTTGAATAACTACGCTCATTCCATCGAAAGTCTGGGTATTGTTCTTGTAGTCTGCTGATTTCTGCTTGCCCTTGCTCGGTTTCGCCAAACGCCACACACGCCTGGCGATAATCTTCAAGGCTCGGGCGGTCGCCACGCTCTGCTGCCATGCCGCGAGCGTCCTCAATGCGTGCTTCTATGAGATTGAACATTTCCTGAGCTTCGGGATTTGACCCATAAAACGCACCCGGTACATTTTCTTTTGTCGGTGGAGGGCCAAACGCAGCGCGAATACTATCAACTGCGCTGCGAGCACGTTCTGGGAGTGTATCAAAGAATGCCATATCATCAGTTATACTCCCGTAACCTTTAAGCATTGGTTAACAACATTGCTAAAAATTAGCCTAAATGTGAGATGTAAGGGGCAGGCCACCGCGCCGCTTGTGCCAGCGGGGCAATTCGCGCTATAGTGCAGCCATGAAACAGGAAATCCCCGAGATTGATGCCGCCGAAACCCAAGAGAAAGCGTTGCAAAACAGCCGCCTAGAGGGTGCTGGTGAGCTGTATGCCGCACTTGATTTGGGCACCAATAACTGCCGCTTGCTGATTGCCAAGCCCAGTTTTCAGCAGCATAGCCAGCATAAAACCCTGAAAGTGGTCGATAGCTATTCGCGCATCGTGCGCTTGGGCGAGGGGGTGAGCGACACCGGCCGCTTGGGCGAGGAAGCCATGCGCCGCACCATGCGCGCGCTTTCCACCTGCAAGCAAAAACTCAACCGCTATGGCATCGCGAAATACCGCTTTGTGGCGACAGAAGCCTGCCGCCGCGCCAGCAACGCCGAAACATTCTTGAACCGCGTGCGTGATGAGCTGGGCCTGAGCATTGACATCATCAGTAACGAGGAAGAGGCGCGGCTTGCATTTTTGGGCTGCAGTTCGCTGCTTGCCAAGGATACCAATTACGCGCTTGCGTTTGATATCGGGGGTGGCAGCACCGAATTCATGTGGGTGAAGATCGACCCCGAGCAACCGCTGAACAGCCATAAGCGCCATCTGATTCAGGATTGGGTGTCTCTGCCCTACGGGGTGATGAATATGAGCGAGCAGTTCGGCGGGCCTGCCTTCACGGAAATGTATTTCGAAGAAATCGTGGTAAAAATCTCAAGCCTGCTGACCCCGATGGAGCGCGACAACCAAATCGCTGCGCGAATGTGGAAGGAAGATGTGCAGATGCTTTCGACAAGTGGCACGGTGACGACACTGGCCGCCATTCACCTCGATTTGCCGCATTATGACCGCAGCAAAATCGATGGGATTAAGCTCAGTATTTCTGATATTCGTGGGGCCACGCAAACCCTCATGCGCATGAGCCCGGCGCAGCGCGCGGCGCACCCCTGCATAGGTTCGGCACGCACCGATTTTATCCTCAGTGGCTGTGCCATATTCGAAGCCATCGCGCGCACGTTCCCGATTGATAAAATCACCATTGCCGACCGTGGCGTGCGCGAGGGGATTATCGTCTCCCTCATGCGTGAAGTGTTGCCCGTATGATTTCTCAGGCCAATTGCGGTGTCGCTATGGGTGCTCGCTACGGTCATGTACGTTCATGTACACTCCCTTGCTGCGCGCCCATGCTCCTGGCACTTGGCGCAGATAAATCATACGAAGTGAATCATCATGGCCAATAAAACCCCCAAAAAACCCAATAAAAAATCTGGCTCGCGTGGCTTACACGTGAATGTGAAAACCGCGGCGAAGCGCAGCAACTCCAGTGCGCGCTGGCTCGCGCGGCAACTGAACGACCCTTATGTGAGCAAAGCGCGGGCGGAGGGATATCGCAGCCGCGCCGCCTATAAGCTGATCGATCTTGATGAGAAATATCACCTGCTCAAGCCCGGTATGCGGGTGGTGGATTTGGGCTGTGCGCCGGGCGGTTGGGCGCAAGTGGCGGTCGCCAAAGTGGGACCAAGCGGCTATGTGATTGGCTGCGATTTGCTCGAGGTGCCGCCAGTCGTGGGCGCAACGCTGATTGTGCAGGATTTTTTGGCCGAGGACGCCCCTGAAATTTTGAAAGCGATGCTCTCTTCTACCCCTTCCCCCCATGCGGGGGAAGGTAGGGATGGGGGGGCTTTAAATCATTCCGCACAGCATTCGCGCCCCCTCACCCAACCCTCTCCCGCGAGGGGAGAGGGCTTAGCCGATGTGGTGATGAGCGATATGGCCGCCAACACCACCGGCCACGCGCCGACGGACCATATCCGTATCATTCATTTATGCGAGATGGCGTATCACTTCGCGGTCGAGATTTTAGCGCCGGGCGGCACCTTCATTTGCAAAGTGCGCAAGGGTGGCACTGAGAGTGATTTGCTTAAAACTATGCAGCGCGATTTTACGACCGTGAAACACGCGAAGCCCAAATCCTCGCGCGCCGATTCCGCCGAGAGTTATGTGGTGGCAATGGGATTTAGAGGTCAGGGCTAGCGCGAAGCGCCTTGTGCGTGGACGGCATTTTCAATACGCTCGCGAACAGCGTCGGCCACTCCGCTATTCGCGCGTGACGGTTTTTCTGGCGGCAGTTTTTTTGCAGCCCGCAAAATAGCTTCTCTGAGCGTATTATGAAGCGGGTGTGATTCATCGCCAAAAACAGACTCCAAAAATTTACCGGCCATCACCTCTTCAGCAACCGGGCGTAAGGTACCTACCTGATCGTTCGTTGCTAACTTAAATTTTTCATAGGTTGACGAAAACTCAGGCTGTGTAAGCACACCGCCAGGTTTCAAATTACCTTCCCTGTCAAATAATACACGTGGTGCTATTGTAATCGCTTCGGCAAGACGTTTTTCTTTTGCAGTTGGTTCCCGCGGCGGGAATGTAAATTCTTCCTGAATCTCTGACACTGGCTGTGGTCTAGTCATGCCTGCTTTTTTCATGGTTGGCGTAATGTTACAGGCTTCTGTTTGCGCTAGAATGGCACGCATCAATTCAGGATGTGATCGTAACGCGCCCCGAAGGTCTGAAGCGTGGTGTTCAATGAGGTGATTGACGGTACGTTCCGCGGTCACAGGAATGCTTGGCATACCTAGATCATGAAGCTCGCGGAAGGCTTTTTGGTAAAGGCTCGCGAATACCGGGTTGTCACGAATAGCCGCGACTTGCGGCGTGTTAATGAAGTCGCTTGTAGCGGGGTCTATCATGCTTTTTAGTGATGGCGCCAGAGCAGCGCTCGCGCGCACTAAATCGTAGCCTTTGCGAAAGCTTGCCTCATTTAGGTCTATTTCGTCGTTGCTCATATGCTTTTTCCTGATGGTTATTATAACAAACTACGTAAATTTTATATGATGACAGTGGCGGCGTGCATGACATTTGCATGACAATTATCGGGCCTTAACGGCTCCATTCGTTGCGGTTAATGGGGCGCAGCGGGATAAAACGGGACGCTTCCGTAATAGCCGTAACCAGATGCTCTTCTTTTGCCGCCTTCAGCACCGCCTTCATGAAGACGCCTTTATCGTGGAAATAGGGTTCATCCGGCGTGCGCTTGGTGAGGGCGTCGATGATCTGTTCAGGCGTGTAATTCGGGTTCTCGACCAGATAGCGAATGCTCGGCATCGCCTTAATAGGGCTGAATTTACCTGCTGTATCGATGAGGAATGTATCGCGGCGCCATTGGCTAGGCGTTGTTTCAGTGGCGGGGATGATGAGCAGGGTTTTGGCAAGCTCGGGGATACGGTCAAGAATGGTTTGTGTTTCCTCGTTTGGCTTACGCTTGGGGTATTGCACTTGAGCGTCGCTAATATCTCTCGTTGCATCGATAAACAGACCATCCACGTCACTGAGCGTAAAGTTACGTTTGCACCAGAACTCCTCAGGCACGATGCCCTTCTTCTCGAGCGATTCGCGGGTCAGCTCCGCCATGCGCTTACGAAACGGTTCAGGCAACACGGAGGCACCGTTATTCCATGCATAATTGAAGATGTTGCCGCGGAAATAGTTTTTGCCAAAACCTAGGATGTCATTGAATTCCTTCTCGCTGATCCCTTGTTTTTCAATCAGGTAACGCACCATCTCGCCCGAGAAGAAAAAGAAATCATCGCCGGTGGTGCCATTGTTGATGGCATCGCGTTTTGCTTGATAGCGGCGGTCAAAGCCGTAGCTATTTCTTGGTCGGTCTCGCCAGTTCAGGGCGATAGCGTCGGGGTCGAGGCCAAGCAGTTTGTTTTTCTCGTCGCGCGAAGGCATAAGTTTTCCTTTAATTAGCAGTAGTGTAGCACAGCGCGCCGATAAAATCGATGACACTTCCATGACAATTGCCCCATTGACAGGCGTGGCCGGCCATGCGAGGAAGCACTGCAACCCTGTGATTATTCGAGGATTGCCATGAACGATAGTTCCTTCCCCCTAGCCCTGACCTTTGACGACGTGCTGCTGACCCCAGCCGAATCGAGCATTGTGCCCAAAGACGCCGACACGCGCACGCGGCTGACGCGGGAGATCGAGCTTGGCATTCCTTTAATGTCGGCGGCGATGGATACGGTCACGGAATCAGCGCTGGCGATTGCTATGGCCCAGCATGGCGGCATCGGCACTATTCACAAGAACATGGAACTTGAGGCGCAGGCCAACGAAGTGCGCCGAGTGAAGAAATTTGAATCAGGCATGGTGGTTAACCCCGTCACCATCACCCCGGAGCGCTCGCTAGCGGATGCCCATGCGCTGATGGACGCGCATAACATTTCCGGCATCCCCGTTACCGAGAAGGATGGCACGTTGGTGGGCATTCTTACTAACCGCGATGTTCGTTTCGCTACCGATATGAAGCAGCCTGTGGCTGAGCTAATGACGCGTGACCTGGTGACGACCGCCGAGGGCATCAGCAAGGAAGATGCGAAGAAATTGCTGCATCAACACCGCATCGAAAAGCTGCTGGTGGTGGATGTGAATTATAAATGCGTGGGCCTCATTACGGTGAAGGATATTGAACGGGCGGTGAAGTTCCCGCTCGCCGCGAAAGATAGCCGTGGCCGTTTGCGGGTGGCCGCCGCCGTGGGCACCGGGCGTGAGGGGTTAGCCCGTGCCGAAGCGTTAATTGCGGCGGATGTGGATGTAGTGGTGGTCGATACTGCCCATGGCCACAGCAAAGGCGTGATCGATACGGTGGCTGAAATCAAAAAGCTCTATCCCCACATTGCCATCATTGCAGGCAACATCGCGACTGCCGATGCCGCCGAGGCCTTGATTGCTGCGGGCGCGGATGCGGTGAAGGTGGGTATTGGCCCAGGCTCCATTTGCACCACGCGCATGGTGGCGGGGGTGGGTGTGCCGCAACTCAGCGCGATTATGGATGTGCGCAAAGTGGCGGATAAAAAGAACATCCCGCTGATTGGCGATGGCGGCATTAAGTTCTCGGGTGATTTTGCGAAGGCCATTGCCGCAGGCGCGAGTGTCGCCATGATTGGCAGTTTGCTTGCGGGCACTGAGGAATCACCGGGGGAGGTGATTTTATTCCAAGGCCGTTCGTATAAAACCTATCGCGGCATGGGCAGTGTGGGCGCGATGGCGCGCGGTTCGGCCGACCGCTATTTCCAGGCCGAGGTAAACGAAACCCTGAAACTCGTGCCTGAAGGGGTCGAGGGCCGCGTGCCGTTCAAAGGCCCGGTGGCGGGGGTCATCCACCAACTCGTTGGCGGCCTAAAAGCAGCTATGGGCTATACCGGCAACGCTACCGTGCCCGCCATGCAAAGCAACTGCAAATTTGTGCGTATGACAGGGGCTGGCCTGCGCGAATCCCACGTGCATGATATTACCATCACCAAGGAATCCCCGAATTATCGGGTGGAGAGTTAGCCGTTAGCCGTTAGCCGTTAGCCGTTAGCTGTTAGCACTATATCACTGAATGCTTCTTCCTTCACCTCGCCCCCGCGAAGCAGGGGGAGAGGGTTGCTGAAGCTGCGAGGTATGCTCGCTAGCGAAAGCTGGATGAGGGGGGATAGAACGCCCCACCATATTTGTGACAATGTCTTCTTTGCTATCCAATCCATCACTTGACCTATGTATCTACATTGGATATACAGTAGATACATAGGAGATACACATGGAAATTGAAATGGGCAAATGGGGCAACAGTGCGGCATTTCGGGTGCCAGCCGAACTCGTGCGCCAAAGCGGCCTTAAAGTGGGCACCAAAATGGAGATTGTGTTTGAGGATGGCGCGCTGAAAATTAAGCCTATTAAACAAAAAATTTCACGCGCAGAGCGTCTTGAGCGGCTGATTGCAAGTTATAAGGAGCTTGGTCCGGATGAGGAGATTGACTGGGGTCCCGATGTTGGCAATGAGATTATTGAATGAGTGCGCGTAAGCCGTTTTGCCCTGAACGTGGCGACTATATATGGATTGATTTTGAGCCGCAATCGGGCCGTGAAATAACCAAATACCGTCCTGCTATTGTGCTTTCGCCGCATGGGCAAAATATGTTCTATGGCATGGCGATTGTTTGCCCCCTCACGTCAACCTGCAAAGGGCACCCGAGTGAAACCGCGGTAACCATCGATGGTCGAATCAGCTATGTGAGGCCAGAGCAAATCCGTTCGCTCGACTGGCGCACACGGCGTGCGAAATATATCGGCAAAGCCAGCGATGAGGTGATGGAAGAAGTAACTGAAACGATTGCGGCGCTGTTGCATATTGCTTGAGTTGCGCGCGCCTGCGTGAAAGCCATGTGCATGACATCACCATCACCAAGGAATCGCCGAGCTATCGGGTGGAGAGTTAAAGCCCAAGTGCCCCATAGAAGGTGCAGTTGACACCGCTGTCGGAAAGTACATAGTTCGCAGTCGAGGCTACGGATGTGCTTGCGCAGTTTGCTTTATAGCTGGCAAGTGCTGCAGTGATGGTTCCAGTTGCGGGTCGGCCATCATCCAGCTTGGTGTCAATGTTCCACATTTCTTCGGTCTTGAGGATATTAACATCTGGAAAAGCGGTAGGGTGCACGCCCCCAAGTCGCAGATTATGTCGCGTCAAGTTCACAGGGAACATCGCGGCACCGGAGCTTGAATCCCAAGCAACAAACCACAGCGAATTCGAAAGTTTGCTAGCGGGGGTATTGTTTCGTGTGGAGTGACTAACAGATCCGGAACCTGCAATACCTGTATAATTGCCTTCAATCATGCCAGCGCTGGCTAAATGCTGCCAGAAAGTAAACCATTCGCCGTATTGGCTGGCGGCGGCAGGCCCATCAAGCTGACCATTCCCGTTACCGTTACAGGTCTGGGTGCCTGTGCCGGCGGTGCCTGGGCAGGAACTGCTTGCACCCCAAAATGATGTGGCATTATTCATGTCACCGGGAATGGCAAAATACTTATCTCGAAATGAGGCGGTGGCGGTCACATACCGATTATATTCTGTGGTAATTGCCCTTAGCTCCGCCGCGCGAATCAGCGATTGGCCACTGAGAACACCGCCCACAAGCAAGCCGAGGATGACGAGCACGATGCTGAGTTCGACAAGGCTGAAGGCCTTTCTAAAACTCGTCATTCCCGCGCAGGCGGGAATCTCTGGTGAGATTGGCACTTGGGGGCCAGAGAGATCCCCGCCTGCGCGGGGATGACAAATTACAGAGTGGCTGAAGCCACGTTTAGCGGGGGTAACATCAATGCTCACAGTCTGATTCATAGTTTCAGTTGCCATCAAGTAAATAAAACCTCTCCTAATATACCGATTCACTCACTGCTTGTCATCCCCCTTTGATGCCGCTACAACCCCCCGCCTATGACCCCCGCTGCGCGCATACAGGCCGTGATTGATATTATGGAGCATGTCCAATCCATTTGGCTGGCGGATAAGCGCGCGCCAGTGGATGGATTACTTGCCGATTACTTCCGCGCGCGACGTTTTATTGGCAGTAAGGACCGCGGCGCGATCTCGGAACTTGTTTATTTTTGCCTGCGCTTTGGCGGCACATTGCAATGGCATATCGAGGCCTGCGACCGCAGCGTCACCCCGCGCCGGGTGGTGATGGTGGCGCTGTTGTTCCATGAGCCAGCGCTGACGGGTGAACAGATTGTCGAGATTTTTGACGGCAGCCACTATGCCCCAGCGGTCGTGACCGACCAAGAACGCACCATGCTGAACCGCTGCGAAACGCGCGAGTTCCGCCCCACGAAAATGCCGGAAGGTGCCCGCCTGAACTACCCGGATTGGATGGAAGGCCGCCTGAAGGATGCCTTCGGTGATGATTTGCCAGAGGCGATGGATGCGCTGAACCAGCAGGCACCGATTGATTTGCGCGCGAATACCCTCAAATGCAAAAGCGCTAAGGACTTGATTCTCGCCCTCGACCGCGATGGGCATTTTGGGGTGCCCACCCCCCATTCGCCCCTTGGCGTGCGCCTCAAAAAGCGCATTGCCGCCTTCAACACCCAAGCCTTCAAGGACGGCATGTTTGAAATGCAGGACGAAGGCAGCCAGATTGCCGCCTTGCTGGTGCGCGCCAAACCCGGCCAGAAGGTCATTGATTTTTGTGCCGGCGCCGGGGGCAAAACCCTCGCCATTGCCGCCACCATGCAAAACAAAGGGCGCTTGCTGGCGTGGGATAATTCGGCCAACCGATTGGCACAAATGGGCAAACGGTTGGCGCGGGCAGGGGTGAGCAATGTGCAAACCCATGTGATTCGCGACGAAACCGACCCCTACCTCAAGCGGCATCTCAATTCCGCTGATTGGGTGCTGGTCGATGCGCCGTGCTCGGGCTCGGGCACCTGGCGGCGCAACCCGGATCTGAAATGGCGTTTCACGCTTGAGGATTTGAATGAAATCAAGGCGGTGCAGCAGCGCATTCTGGTGAACGCCGCGCGGCTGGTGAAGCCCGGTGGGCGGCTGGTTTACGTCACCTGTTCGGTCTTTGCCGATGAGAACTTTTGGCAGGTGAAACAATTCCTTGGGGGTAACCCCCATTTCCGGGTTGAAGCACCGGATAAAATGTGGAATAAGCACCTACTTGCACGCGATGGCGTTGGTGCCAGCCTCGTGTTAAGCCCACACAAAGATGGGACAGACGGTTTCTTCGCAGCCGTTCTACTGAAAGATGCAGCCGCTTCGAATGGGGCGTAACGTTGGCACTCAGTGCCTCGTTTTTAACTGCAAAACCAGGGGGTAACAGGAACTATTATGGCAAGACCATCCACGTCCCGCGCACTGCGCAAACAAAATAAAGCGAAAACCGTTGCCCGTACTGGGGTCAAGGGCTTTATGAGCCGCCTGCTGTGCAAGCGCAGCATCATCATCGTCTCGGACCATAAAACGCAGCATGTGCCATTCTCGGCCGGGTTTCAGGCCATGGTGGCGGTGACGGCGATTGGTTTTGTAGCCTGGGCCAGCTATTCAAGCGGCTCGTATGCGGCGGTGCAGCGCGAAATGCGCGAGAAAGAACAGAAGCTTGCCACCTTCGCGCAGGAGAATGCACGGGTGGGGGCGGAGTTTTCGCTCCTCAAGCAGGATTTGATGCGCCTGGCGGATGGCGGCAAGAGCGCCACCAACCCACAAGCGGTGAAGGAAATCGCCAACCAATATAGCGGCCCAGCGCCCATGGAAACGGGCGCATCCTCGAGCAGTGATGCCGAGATTGCTTCGAAGTATAACGTCGTATTCAATCGTATTCAGTTCCTTGAAAACAAGGTGCGTGACCTGCAAACCAACCATGACGCCATGATGGCCGATATTCGTGGCGTCACTGGCGGCAAAATCAAGGAGCTTGAGCGCGTGATTGCGCGCACTGGCATCAATGGTGAGCCATTGGCCCGCGCGGTTGAAGCCAAGCGCGTGCAGGAAGAACAACGCCGCGAGAAATATGGCCGCATTGAGGGCAGCAGCCCCGCTGGCAGCCTTGGCTCGGGCCAAGGGGGGCCATTCACCCCAGCGCCCACCTCGGTGCTGAAAGAGCGTGATACCGAGCTTTATTTCAACCTGCGCAAGCTGGTGACCTTAAACGAGGTGGTCGGCGCGATGCCGCTTGGCAACCCTATGGTGAGCGACTATCGCCAGACCAGTGGCTTTGGCACGCGGGTGGATCCCTTCCGTGGGACGCTCAGCTACCATGCAGGTGTTGACCTTGGCGCGCAGCATGGGGCCAAAGTGGTCGCTGCCAATACAGGCCGGGTTGATTTTGCTGGCTGGAAAACGGCCTACGGCAACGTGATCGATGTGAAGCATGACTACGGCTTCACCACCCGCTATGGCCATTTAAGCCAGATTCTGGTGCGTCCCGGTCAGGTGGTCAAAAAAGGCCAAGTGATTGGTGTGCAAGGTTCGACTGGCCGCTCGACCGGGGAGCATTTGCATTACGAAGTGCGCTACGAGGACAAACCCCTCAACCCAGGCAATTTTTTGAAAGCAGGCCAGGATGTTCA
>CAZOFC010000023.1:0-16971 GCA_964578965.1 uncultured Azospirillum sp. | reverse complement strand
ATTGCAAACACGGCATGCTTCATATTTTGGCGCTGTGCCTGTTGAATTATCGCGGCAAACGCCTCGCTCGTGAGCGATTTACCGGTCGAGTCCATGACGAACAGGCGACTGGTTGGAGTGATGAGTTTATTGATAGCCTCGGCCTCACGTGCGCGGCGGGCGGTGGCCGACAGGTTCGAGGGCGCATCCGCAATTTCTTTGATGGTGATATCCCAGCGCGTGACTTTAAGGTAATGCGCAATCAACTCGGCTTCGGGCTTATGCTTCGCGCGGCCAACGGCGGCGATGGTAATCTGCATGGCCTAATAGGCGGACGCGGGCAGCGACCACATTTTCTCGATGTTATAGAACTGGCGCACCTCGGGGCGGAAGATGTGTACCACAATATCGCCCGCATCGATCAGTACCCAGTCGCCGCTTTCCTTGCCCTCAACGGACAACGGCGGGATGCCGGTTTTTTTGAGCATATCGGCGACGTAATCGGCGAGTGCCGAAACATGGCGCGGCGCGCGGCCTGAAGCGACAATCATATAATCGGCGAAGCTGCATTTATCACGCAGGTTGAGGGTGGTGATTTCCTCGGCCTTGTTGGTATCGAGCACGCCCGCGATTTTTTTGCACAACGCGGCTGTGGCGGTCTGGGCTGGGCTGAGTTTTGTGGCAGCAGCAGGCTTTTTAGCCGGAGCTGTTTTTTTGGCAGGGGCTGGTTTTTTTGCAGCGGCTTTCACCGGTGCTGGCTTTTTGCTTTTAGCGGCAGCGGGTTTTGCGCTCACTTTTTTTGCGGTGGTTTTTTTCACGGGCTTGGTGCTCGCTGCCTTCACGGGTTTTTTGGCAGGGGCCGATTTTTTCGTCGTGGTGCGCGGTGGAATAGCCGTTACTCCTAAAAGGTTAATGATTGTCATCTGACTTTAGAATGATACTCGGCTGCAACTACTCATGTTTTTGCGCTTCCGCTGCGCATGCACTGAAAAGTGCACTTGCGCTGCGGTTCTCAAAACATGAATCGTTTCGCTGTCGTCTCATTCTAAATGCAAACGACAATTGCCCGCATTATGCCGAACAAATGCATTTTTTCCAAGTGTTTTTCGCAAAACCGTCGCACTCAAGGGGTGACGCGGAATGCTGAGGTAGGCCCAGCAGGGGGCTGGGGCGCTCGTCAGCAACACCGCCTCGCGCTCAGGCACGCGCGCGCTGCGAAAGCAGGTGGCGAAGCGGCCATGCAGTGCGCGAAGGCCGTAAGGCGCGCGATCAAGAATCGCGATGGGCAGCAATGCTGCAATGCGGCGCCATGCCCGCCAGCGATGAAAGCCCGCAAGATTATCCGCCCCCATCAGCCACACAAACTGGTGGCGGGGGTGGTGCGCCTTGAGGTGCGTGATGGTATCGATGGTATAGCGCAAGCCCACCCGCTGCTCGATATCGAGAATACGAATACGGGGGTGACGGGCGACCGCTTGGGCACTTGTAAAACGCTGCGCATAATCAGCAAGCTCATGCTTGGATTTAAGGGGATTATGCGGGCTCACTAGCCACCAGATTTCATCGAGCTTCAGGCGCTTCAATGCCTCGCGCGAGATGTGCAGATGCCCGGCATGGGCGGGGTTGAAGGAACCACCCAGCAGGCCGATGCGGCGCCTACCCATGCACATAGTAGAAGCTATTGTCATGATAAAAGCTCATCGAATGTTACATCGTCATTGCGAGGAGCGTTAGCGACGTGGCAGTCCAGACAAAGAAATTTTCTAGCGCCGAAGACTCGGCGCGCTGGATCGCCACGGCCTTTGGCCTCGCGATGACACACTGGGCTACCCCGCACGCACAGCCCCGAATGGTGTCGTGGTGGTGACGCGGTATTTATAGGTGGTCAGTTCCGGCGCACCAACAGGCCCACGCGCATGCAGGCGGCCAGTGGCAATGCCAATCTCGGCACCAAAGCCAAACTCGCCACCATCGGCAAATTGGGTGCTCGCATTCACCAGCACAATCGCACTATCCACCTCGCGCAAAAAGCGCTCGGCCGTGGCCGCATCTTCGGTGATAATCGCGTCCGTATGATGGGAGCCATAGTGGTTGATATGCGCAATCGCTGCCGCCACATCCTCGACGGTTTTGATGGACAGAATGGGCGCGAGATATTCCGTCGCCCAGTCCTCGTCAGTCGCCGGGGTGATGCGTGCATCGAGTGCACAAATCGCCGCGTCACCGCGCAGTTCGCAGCCTTTTTCGAGCAAATCGGCAATCAGCACGGGGGCGATGGTGCTCAAGCAATCGCGGTGAATGAGCAGGCTTTCCGTGGCCCCGCACACGCCAGTGCGGCGCAGTTTGGCGTTCACCACCACGCGGTGGGCGGTCGCATCATCCGCCCGCGCATCGATATAGGTGTGGCAATTGCCATCGAGGTGCAACAGCGTGGGCACACGCGCTTCGTTGCGCACGCGTTCCGTGAGTGATTTGCCGCCGCGCGGAATTATCACATCGATGTAGTCATTCATGGTCAGCATCAGGGCGACGGCTTCGCGGTCGGTCGTTGGCACCAGCTGTGCCACCTCGGTGCTGATATGAGCGGCGGCAAGGCCCGCATGCAGTGCAGCTAAAATCGCCTGATTGCTGTGAAAACTCTCCGACCCGCCGCGCAAAATGACGGCATTACCGGCCTTGATGGCAAGGGCCGCCGCATCCGCTGTCACGTTCGGGCGGGCTTCATAGATCATGCCAATCACGCCGAGTGGCACGGCGACTTTCTCAAAATGCAGGCCGTTTTCGGCCACGTCCCACGCGGCAAGCACGCGGCCCACCGGGTCGGGCAATTCGGCGACTGCATCAAGGCCACGGGCCATGGCGGTCACACGTGCTTCGTCCAAGCGCAGGCGGTCGCGCAGCGCGGGGGTAAGGCCTTGCGCTGCTTCTATATCGCGCGCATTGGCGGCTAAAATTTCTGGCAGCTGGGCGCGCATCGCATCCGCGGCGGCATGTAGGGCAATGGTTTTATCCTGAGCACTTGTTTGCGCGAGTATGCGCGCGGCGGCGCGCGCAGTCTGGCCCATGGTTTGCATCATCGCCTGAATACTCATCATCCCCTCGCGCGTGCCAGCACCACGGTGCTGCATAGTTGGTCATGCATGCCGGCACGGTCACGCCGAAATAGAATCGGGGCGAACCAGACAATCATCAGGAACACATAAATCGCAGGCTTTTGCGCGTCGCTGATGAAGCTTGCGCCACTTGGCAAGCGCGGTATAAAGAACGCCAGAAACCGCTGTAACGCATCACTCATCGTCAAGGGGCGCGTTGTGGTGTGCGCAACATAAATCGAGAGCATGCGCATGCCTGGCGTTGCTTGCGCGCGCGAAGCGATGAAATAGGTATGATAGCATAAATTGACCAAGAAGATGACCACATAGGCCTCGGGCTCAACCACGACCATGCCGTCGCTATTTTCATGGATATAGGGTTTTGCAATCATCCCCACCGGCAGCATGATGATGAACAGGTCGATGAGGTACGCCAGTAAGCGCTCGGGCCAGCTTGCATAGATGGGGTGGGTCGATTTCATAGCATGGCCAGATCGTCGCGGTGAATCAGGGTCGCGCGGTGAGCATAGCCCAGAATCGCTTCAATCGCATCCGACTTTTTACCGCAGATTTGTTTGGTTTCCGTGGCACTATAGGCGGTGATGCCTTTGCCAAGCACGGTGCCATCGGGTGCAATCACTGCAATCATATCCCCGCGCTCGAAGGTACCATCCACGCTGCGCACCCCTGCGGGAAGCAGGCTTTTGCCTTGGCCGAGTGCCTTTGCCGCACCGACATCCACCGTCACACTGCCACGCACCTCGACACTGGAGGCGATCCAGTCCTTACGTGCCAATTGCGGTTTCGTGGTGGCGGTAAACCACGTGGCGCGGGCATTTTTCATCAGCTGCGCGAGCGCATGTTTTTCTTCCCCATTGGCAATCACCATGTGGCAGCCGCTGCTGGTCGCAAGCGTTGCGGCCTCAAGCTTGGTGCGCATGCCACCATTGCTCAGCGTGCTTGCGGCACCGCCCGCCATGGCCATGATTTCAGGCGTCACACGGTCAACGAGCGGGATGTGTTTTGCGTGTTGGTGGGTGCGCGGGTTTTGGTCGTAGAGCCCATCAATGTCGGAAAACAGCACCAGCACATCAGCACCGAGCATGACTGCCACGCGCGCGGCCAGTCGGTCATTGTCGCCAAATTTCAGCTCGGCGGTGGCGACGGAATCATTCTCGTTCACAATCGGGATGAGTTTGCGATGAAGCAAGGTGGTAAACGTGGCGCGGGCATTGAGGTAGCGGCGGCGATCCTCCGAATCATCGAGCGTGAGCAGCAGTTGCGCCACCTGCAGTTCGTGGGGGGTAAAGGCCTGCTGCCATGCCTGAATGAGTAGTGGTTGGCCAGCAGCGGCGGCGGCTTGTTTTTCATCGAGGCTGAGGCGGCCACTGCCCAAGCCCAGATGCGGCCGGCCAAGTGCCACTGCGCCCGAGGAAACAAGGATCACCTCTTTTCCGGCGGCATGCAGGGCGGCAATATCCGTCGCCATCGCGCGCAGCCATGCCGCGCGCACGCGTGCGGATTCGGCAATCAAACTACTGCCGATTTTAATGACAATGCGCTTGGCCTTGTTAAGGCTTGGAAGAGTGCTCATAGGCATCGTTATAGCAGTGAATCAAGAATAGTGAATCGTGATTCGTGGCAGTGCCCTAGACTTCTTCGATATTCCCACCCGCGATATGCTTGGGCAGGGGGGGTGGGCTCTTTTCACCACGATACCGAATAATCGTTTTCATCATCGTATCCAAAATGGGCTCAAGGTCGGTGCCACTTGCAGCTGAAATGGTGAACACCGGCCCACCGCTTGCTTTTTCGAGGGCTTTTTTCTTTTTCGTGATTTCGGTTTTGGTCAGCGCATCGCATTTGTTGAGGGCAACGATTTCAGGCTTTTGGGCCAGCTCGTCGTCATACTGTTCGATCTCGCCGCGCACGGTTTGGTAACTGGCCACCACGTCCTCGGCCGTACCATCGACGAGATGCAGCAACACCCCGCAACGCTCCACATGCCCCAAGAATTTGAGGCCAAGACCTTTGCCTGCCGCAGCGCCTTCGATGAGGCCCGGAATATCAGCGAGCACGAACTCGGCATCCCCCACCTTCACGACACCCAGCTGCGGGGCCAAGGTGGTGAAGGGGTAATCGGCAATTTTGGGGGTGGCGGCACTCACCATCGAGAGGAAGGTGGATTTGCCAGCGTTAGGCAGGCCAAGCAATCCCGCATCCGAAAGCAGTTTGAGCTTGAGCCACAGCGTGCGCTCTTCGCCTTTGCCAGCGGGCACAAATTGGGTCGGGGCCTGATTGGTGCTGGATTTGAAGTGAATGTTACCCAAGCCGCCGCGCCCGCCTTTGGCCAACACAATTTCCTGGCCCTCTTCGGTCAGGTCAGCAAGCAGGGTCTCGCGGTCCTCGTCGTAAATCTGGGTGCCGACGGGCACCTCAAGGTACATATCCTCAGCCGCCTTACCATAGCGCTGTTTGCCCATGCCATGGCCGCCTTTTTTGCCTTTGAAATGCTGCTGGAAGCGGTAATCGATCAGGGTGTTAAGGCCAGTCACCGCGCGCATGATGATGCTGGCACCGCGCCCGCCATCGCCGCCATCAGGCCCGCCTTCGGGGATGAATTTTTCCCGACGGAAGCTCACGCAGCCTTCGCCGCCATCGCCGGATTTTACATAGATTTTGGTCTCATCAACGAAATTCATAGAACTGTCATACTCCCTGGTGCCTCGATATGGCACAGTGAACCATTAAAATACAGTGAATAGATGAGGTTGCTATGCACATGCCAGATGATTCGTCTTCGGGGGGTATTCCCTTTTCGACGCGCGTTAAACCAGCTGTTGCCACGCTTGCACAACGCGAGGCGGCGATTATTAGCCGTCTGACGGAAGTGGCGCGCACGTATGGATTAGAAACCCTGTGTGCCAAGGAGGAAAAGCCGGGTGTGCATCACGGACAGCTATCCTTCCTGCCCACGGATGGTGGGCAAGAAGTGACACTGATTGTAAAGCATCACAGAACGGAACGGCGCGATGAGGCACCCTTACAGATCGATACCGGGCAGTTGTTTGGCATACTGAAACAGGCGGCGGCTTCACCACAACTGCCCCATAAACCCGAGAATAGACAAGCGTACACCCCACCAACGGTGATGGGCAGCAGTATTACCTTCAGTTCGATGGAGGCGCTCGAACACGCCGTACATGCGATTGACCCATGGGCCCGCGCAAGGACGCCAGAAGGTAGAGGCAGCGCTGCGCGTTAGCCACAAAAAAGCCCGCTATGTAGCGGGCTTTTTCTTAACGCTGGAATCAGCAGTGCACTAGGCAGCAGCCGCTTTTTTCTTCGGCGCTTTTTTCGCGGTTTCAACGGCAGCAGCGGCTGCAACAACGTTCACTACGTTTTTGTTGCCTGCTTTTTTGCTGAATTTCACTTGGCCATCGATAGTAGCGAAGATCGTGTAATCACGGCCTAAACCAACACCCTTACCAGGATGGTAGGTGGTGCCGCGCTGACGGATGATGATGTTACCAGCGACCACTTGTTCGTCACCGAATTTTTTCACGCCGAGGCGCTGGCCAGCGGAGTCGCGACCGTTGCGGGATGAACCACCAGCTTTCTTGTGTGCCATGACTTATACTCCTGATTGGGTAATTATTGCGCCGCTTTTTTGGCAGCAGGTTTTTTCGCGGCAGCAGGCTTTTTAGCAGCTGCTGGTTTTTTAGCGGCTGGCTTTGCTGCTGCTTTTGCTTTGGGTGCAGCAGCTGCTTTTTTGGCAGAAGGTGCGCCAGCAGGCGTGGTTGCGCGTGGTTTTGGTGTGCGCTTCTCAGCGGTGACCAATGCCGTACCATTCAACGAGATGCTGGTGATGTGCAGCGCAGTGAAACGCTGGCGGTGGCCGTTTTTGCGGCGGTAGTTGTGACGGCGCTTCTTCTTGAAGATAAGGACCTTGTCGGCCTTGCCTTGCTCCAGCACTTGTGCCTCAACGACAGCGCCAGCAACGGTGGGCGAGCCCACAACGTTTTTGTCGCCCGAAAGGGCCAGAACGTGATCGATTTTTACGGTATCGCCGACATTCACCTCGAGTTTTTCAACTTCGATGATGCTGCCTGCGGTTACGCGGTATTGTTTGCCACCGGTGACGATAATTGCGTGCATACTTGCCTCTTCACGTTTGTTTATGGCGGCGGGTCACGTTGTCGTGTCCGTACTCAGTCGGTCATGTACTGAAATGTACACTCCCTTCTTGCGTGCGGGCACTCCTAGTACCCCATCCACCCTAACCAAACTGGTTTTTGTACATGTTGTCTAAAAGGAGGCGGGACTATACTCGCGCTTCACGCCTTGTCAACCGCAAACATACGGGGGCGTAACTGCCCGTTTTCCTTGCTTATTCGCGAAGTTTTCGGCAATCAGATGCTCATGAAAAAATCCTATGTCTCGTTTAATACGCTTCTAAAGTCCATTTTGGTGGTCACCAGCCCTGTGCTGGTGGTCTTTGGCGTGGATGTGG
The DNA here is from genome assembly GCA_964578965.1 of uncultured Azospirillum sp. Lineage (GTDB taxonomy): Bacteria > Pseudomonadota > Alphaproteobacteria > Rickettsiales > UBA3002 > QFOX01. The sequence continues at coordinate 9,387 of CAZOFC010000023.1, read as the reverse complement.
CGCTTGGCGTCATCAGCCTGTCGCAGATGATGGGGGCGTATGCGATCATCTTCGTCGCCACGGGGATGCTGATTTATCCCTTCCTTTCCAACGTCTCAAGCCTCACCCATTATGTAAACGAGGTGGCTCAGGATAAACGCGTCGCCGCCCCGGATTTGAGCTTTCTGGGCTCGGCTAACGAGCTTTCCGAGGCTTTAAAGCGCCTTCAGGCCAGTTGGGACGTGAAGAAAAAGCAGATGGAGACCATCATCACCGAGCGTGAAATTCTGGTCGATACACTGCCGGATATTCTCATCATGGTGAATGACGAGAAGAAAATCGTACGCACTAACCGGGCGGCGCGGGCCATCTTTGGCCAGAACCTTGCGGGCAAACAACTCAAAGACGTGATGGCAAGCCCCTATCTGCTCGATGCGATTTCCTCGGTCATCAATGATTTGAAGGGCCGCGAGATCGAGTTTCGTATTGAAGACCCGGTCGTGCGCGATTTTCTTGCCATCATCGAGCGCTTTCCGGTGCCGACCGCGGGGGGGATTTCCACCGTTATTACCATGAACGATATTACCGAGCTCAAATCCGTCGAGCAGATGCGCGCGGATTTCGTGGCCAACGCGAGCCACGAGCTGCGCACGCCACTGGCCAGCATCAAGGGGTTTGTTGAAACCTTGCTTGGCCCCGCGAAGGACGACGAGGAAGCGCGCATCGAGTTTTTGAAGATCATGCTCGAACAGGCCGACCGGATGCAGCAGCTTATCGGCGACCTGCTCAGTCTCAGTAAAATCGAAATGAATGTGCATGCGGTGCCCATCGAGCCGATGGATCTATCCAATGTGCTGCGTAAAGGCGTTGATAGCTTCAAGCGTATGGCGGCCGAGAAGAACGTGCGCCTGGTGCTGAACCTGCACGATAACCTGCCGCAAATTAAGGGTGAGGCGAACGAGATCGCGCAAGTGGTGCACAACCTCATTAGCAACGCGATTAAATATGGCTTTGCCGATTCGGATGTCACCATCACCGCGAAAGTGACGAGTGAATTGCCTCAGGATATTAATATGCGTAACCTCACCCGTGTGGTGGCGATGAGTGTGCGCGATCAGGGCGAGGGTATTCCCAAGCAGCATCTGCCGCGCCTGATGGAGCGCTTTTACCGCGTGGATTCCGCGCGCACCCGGCAAGTGGGTGGCACCGGCTTGGGCTTGGCCATCGTGAAGGGCATCGTGCAGCGCCACCGCGGGGCGATTGAGATCGATTCGGTGGTGGGCGAAGGCACCTGCTTCACCATTTACCTACCCATTTTTGAGGGCTAATTACTAAGTGCCGTGACGCTGTAGGCAATGGCGCCCGCAAGGGCGAAGGTAATCGGCAGCGTGAGTAACCATGCCCACACAATTTGCGCGACAACCGGCCAGCGCACCGCCGATAAACGCTTCGTGGCACCCACGCCCATGATGGTGGAAGTGATGACCTGCGTGGTGCTCAAGGGAATACCAAACTGCGAGGCGCCCATGATGAGTGCCGCCGAGGTAGTTTCCGCCGCAAAGCCATGAATGGGGCGCAGCGTGAGCATTTTTGTGCCGAGTGTACGGATGATGCGCCAACCGCCCATCATGGTGCCCAGTGCCATCGCAATCGCGCAGGAGAGAATCACCCAAAGTGGCACCGAGAATGCCTCCTGCGGGTGATACACGACAAGTGCGAGGGCGATGATGCCCATCGATTTTTGTGCATCATTATGGCCATGGCTTAAGGCCATCACGCCGGCTGAAAATATTTGCAGCTTGCCAAACACGGCATTGATGCGCGTGACCGCCACACGGTGAACCATCCAGGTCAGCGCGAACATGAAGAGGAAGGCGAGCACAAAACCCAGCACCGGCGAGACCAGCATCGGTTGCACCACTTTTGCCCAGAAACTATCCCACCGCACATTCTCATTGCCCGCGAGCGTACCAAAATAGACAGCGCCGAGCAGCGAGCCGATCAGCGCGTGCGAGGAACTGCTGGGCAGGCCTTTATACCACGTAAACAAATTCCAGCCGATGGCAGAGACGAGCGCACAGGCCACAATGGGCATGGTGACACTGGTTTGATCGACGAGCCCGCTGCCGATGGTGGCGGCCACTTTTGTGCCAAGCAGCGCCCCAACAAAGTTAAGCGCCGCGCCGAAAATCACGGCTTGGCGCGCGGCCAAGGCGCGGGTGGCGACGACGGTGGCAATCGCATTGGCCGCATCATGGAAGCCGTTGACGAAATCAAACACCAGCGCCAACGCCACGACGACAACGAGCAGAATGAAGGCGGTCTCGAGCATGGGTTACGAATGCTTGAGGATGATACGCAGCGCAAGGTCGCTTGCGTCGCGGAAGGCATCGGTCATTTTTTCCATCAGGTCGAAAATGTTCTTCATCAGGATGAAGTCCTTGATGTCGATGCTTTGATCGGTAAGCTCGGTCAGGTGTTGGGCCAGTAGTTCGTCGCTTCTATCCTCAAGCTCATGAATGCGCTGCGACATTTCATGCACCCGCGTCATGCGGTGCAGGTTGAAATCACCGATCATCACCTCAAGCGCTTCGGCCTGCTCGAGGGCGATATTGAGGAAAATCTCGAGGCGAGCGCTGTGCTTGGTCACATCATAAGCCATCAGGCGGCTTTTGATTTTGTTGGCGCGCTTGGGAATCTTATAGAGCGTGGTCGCAAGCTCCTGCATGTCTTCGCGGTCATAGGGGGTGATGAAGCTTCTGCACAGTGCCGTCGTCATCGACTCGAAGGTATCTTTGGCGCCGTTTTTGGCTTCCAGTATCTCGTTGGAATACTGCTCGGTGGCTTTTTCGTCGGCGCTCACGAAGAGCTGTTTCAGGGAAAGGCAGCTCTGGTGCGCAATCTTTGCCATCTCAAAGAGGCTCTGATTGAAGACCTTATCTTGCGGTAGCAGTCGTTGAAGCAGCATAGCATTTACCTCTTTTACGTCTCATGCGTGCAAGCCAATAGCATATCTGCGCGCGCATGCCACATTTTTTAAAAGCATGGCATGGTTGCGCTAAGTACATGGCGGTTTTTAGCTTTAATTTCGCTAAAAGACGCGTTAGATGGGCAGATGCCTGATACCCATTTGCACCTTGTCACTGACCGCTACCCTTACGGCGAGCGCCGCTTGGGCATGCGCCTGCTGCGCTATTGGCATGAAATTCGAGGTGAGCGGCCCTATGCACTTGAAAACGACATCGACCCTGAGTTGCTGGGTGCCGACTGGGACTATTGTTTTTTGCTTCAGGCGCGCGACATTGCGAATGTGGCGGACTATAATTTCACCTATTTGGGCCAGAAAATTCTCACCGCCTATTTCGACGAGGGGATTGATGCCCACAACCCGTTCATGGTGGGGCCCAATGCGTTTCGTTTATCGCAGCATTTTGCGCGGGTGCTTGAAACCAAAGCGCCAGTGATGGATGAGGGCGCCTTTGAAACCCTGAAAGGCCGCCCGGTGCTTTTCCGCCAAGTGCTGCTGCCATTGGGCGATGCGCGCCATGGGATCGACGCAATTTTCGGCGGCATGAGTTATAAGATTATTGGGTGAGTTAAGCGCTGCGCTCGACAAGGTTCTCGCGTGCATTGCTCACGCGCTCAACAAAACTCGATTGCCCCTCGGGCCGTGGCCCCACGCGCGCGACAAAGCTGCGCGGTTCGCGGGTTGAAATATCGGTGGCGGGGGACATGTCGTTACTGGCGTGGGTGAGTTCGCCCGTACTGCGTTCAACCCGGCGGGTCGAGCTTAGGGCATGGTCATCCATCAGGTAGGCAAGGCGGCCGGGGCGGATCTCGCCGCGGTTCACTTGCTGCGCAAGGTTATCGAGCGATTCGGCAATACCCAGAATATGCAGCACGCGGCTTTGCTCGGCCGCATTCATCCACTGATAGGATTTTTGAAAGCGCAGACTGATTGCCTCTTGCAGTTGGGGGTTTGCCGCCACCAGCACGCCATACACCTGCTCGCGGCTGATGGGGCGGCCATGGCTTAGGTTATTTTCCATCTCCAAAATTAAATCATGGGCGGCAGCTTTGATGGTGCCCGTTTTTGCACCAATCGCCAAGCCCAGCGCGTCATGGAATATCAGGCCCGAGATGCTACCGACCGTGCTTAAGCCAATGAAGCTAGCTGCATCACCAAGAAATGTGCCTAAATTTAAATCTTTGAGGATGAAATCTTTGAACTGATTAGCATCACCAAACGAGGAAAGAAGGCCAAACGTCACCGCAGCACTAAGCAGTGATGTGCCCAGCTCAATGAAGTTCTTGGTGCGCTGGCGGGCGAGGGCTTGTGCAATGACCTCGTTGCCTTTCGCGGCTTCTTTGAGGTTCTCGACCCCAACCATTTCGGGCGCGATGCCAAGCTGTGCGGCAATATCCTCGCGGTAGAGATCGATCATTTGCTGTTTGTAATGCGAAATCTCGGTAAAGCGGTGATAGGTGCGCAGTGCCAACCCGCCGCCAACAATCAACATCGCGGGGACGAGAATGCTCACGCCAAACAGGCTCGAAGCCCCCGCTACCGTGGCCGCAAGCAGTGCCTTACCGAGGAAGTAGCCCCGGTTACGGCTTAGGAAGGATAGAATGTCATCAACAAACGGCATGCGCCCCGAATCTAGAATTTTCCACCTTAATTCTAGCGGTTTAGGGGGATAATGTGTGTGACGGTTTGATGAAGATACCGGGAATCACAGCAGATAGTGACACCGGCTTCGGCGATAGCGTACTTTAGTCTATCGTACTCGATTATCAGGGAAAATGATACGCACCGTGGTGCCAACGCCCACTTCGCTGGTCAGCTGCAATTTGCCGCCATGCAGCTCGGCAAACATTTTACATAAAGGCAGGCCAAGCCCGGTGCCCTCGTGGCTCTGGCTACGATGCACCTGCCCGAATACGGCGAGCGCCTTTGGAATATCCTCGGCGGCGATGCCCACCCCGGTATCGATGACGCTGAGCACCAGCTGGCGATGGCTATCGAGCCGCGCGCCCACCGTGATACGGCCATGCGGTGGCGTGAATTTAATGGCATTGCTGAGGAGGTTTAGAAGGATCTGCCGCACTTTGCGTTTATCCGCCATGAGCAATGGTAGCGCCGAAGCGATGTCATGGCTGAGGGTGATGTGTTTCGCCTTCGCACGCTCGGTGACGATGCGCGATGACTCCTCAATCGCGCGCGCCACGTCGAGTTCTTCTTCGTAGAGTTCGAGCTTGCCTGCCTCACCCTTACTGAATTCAAGGATATCGGAAATCAGTTGCAGCAAGTGGGTGCCACACAAATTAATATCCTGCACACGCTCTTTTTGCTTCTCGTTCATGGGCCCGAAATAACCAGCCCCCAGCATTTCCGAAAAGCCAATCACCGCATTGAGCGGCGTACGCAGTTCATGGCTCATATTGGCCAAAAACTCGGACTTGGCCTGGCTTGCCAAAATTGCGGCGGATTCGGATTCCTCGACGCGCATGATCTGGCGCGCCATGGTGAGGGCGAAATAGGAGAGCACCGAGCCAAAAATCGTGAAGATGGCAAGGAACGAAATATCCTTCAGCCGCGCATGGCGCCAACTGCTCAGGAAATCTTTCTCATCGATGACGATGGCGGTGACAACATGCAGGCTCTTCAAATGCGCATAGGAATAGATCTTGATGCTGCCATCGAAGGTTTTGGTGTCGGTGAAAATACTCGCTTCATTTTTATGACCACCCGCATGATCGCTGATGAAATCAAGAATCGCATCGCGCCCGTTTTCCTTGCCGGGGCCTGAGAAAAGTAACGTGCCATCATCGAGCATCAGCGCCATGAAGCGATTCTTGCCTTTCTCAATCGAGGCAAAAAACTCGCTGAAATAATCGGGGTCGATCGCGGCGATGATGACACCACCAAAGCTGCCATCCAGCTTGGTAATGCGCCGGCTCATGATGATAAGTTCCGGGTGCAGGGAGCTGCGGGTGCGTTGCTGGCCGATATAGACCATACCGTCATTATCCCCGAGCATGGTTTTAAAGGCCGGGTCATTCTCGACCGATTCGGTGTAACGATACCATTGGTCGTAGCCTTTTTTGTTGGCGGCGACTTGCACCAGCCCGCGTTCGTTGACCAGCATCATCGCCGCAATCTGGGGTGTTTCATCGACCCAGAGGCGGAAATTATTCTCAATATCATGCGGCAAATTGCCACCAAACAGGGTGTTGAAATATTGCCGCTCGACCGCGCGGTGGAGGACTAAATCCACCCCAAGCAACGTCAGGTCCACCTGATCGGCGAGAATATGGGTGAGGCGGCTAGCATTGGCTTTACCGTCCTCGATCGAGTTTTCGTAGGCTTTCGAGGCCTGATAGGCCACGAACACGCAAAATAGCAGCATGATGAGGGCCGAAAACGCAATCAGCGTTTTGACTTTGGGCGAGCGCCCACGCCCACTTGGCCGGGCATCGCCCGGCGGTGTTTGGGCATAGGATGTGAGCTCATCAGGTTCCATGGTCGGGCCACTATGCCATTCAGAGGGTTAAATTTATGCTAAGAAATCATTACCATAGGGTTAGGATATCGCTTTTGTGATGTGGGCGAGGGCGGGGTTAGCCACAACCCATTGAGATATAATAAGTTTAATGGCTATACCCGGTTTGGGTGGGTTGCATTTTTTTCTGGGGTTTTTTATAGCAATCGGTCATGATTAGGCATCACCCTTAGTTTTGTAGCCCCATGGTCAGCCGCATTCATACTGTCGCCTTTCAAGGGATTGAGACCCTGCCCGTCGAGGTGCAGGTGCATTTGGGTGCGGGGTTGCCCGCTTTTACCATTGTGGGTTTGCCGGATAAAGCGGTTGCCGAATCGCGCGAGCGGGTGCGGGCGGCATTGAGCTCGATGGGTGTGCAGCTGCCTGCGAAGCGGATTCTCGTCAATCTTGCCCCGGCGGATGTGCAAAAGGAAGGCTCGCATTTCGATGTGCCCATTGCGCTTGGCATGCTGGTGGCGCTGGGCATGATTCCCGCCGATGCGGTTGAGGGGTTTGTGGCGCTGGGTGAACTCGCGCTCGATGGCCAGCTGCAACCGGTGGCGGGGGTGCTGCCCGCAGCGATTGGTGCGGCAGCGCAGGGCAAAGGCATCCTCTGCCCCGAGGGCAATGGCGCCGAGGCCGCCTTCGCCGGCGATATTGATATTTTGGCACCCGGTTCGCTCCTCTCGCTCATCAACCACCTTAAGGGCCAGCAGGTGATTGCGCGCCCCGAGGCGGGTATTAAAACCAGCGTTAGCAAAGGCCCGGATTTGGCAGAAGTGCGCGGGCAAGCCATTGCCAAGCGTGCGCTTGAGATTGCCGCGGCCGGTGGCCATAACTTGCTGATGATTGGCCCGCCGGGCTCCGGCAAATCGATGCTGGCGGCATGTTTGCCAAGTATCTTGCCACCCATGTCGCCCGAAGAAATGCTGGAGACCAATCTCATCGCTTCCGTTGCGGGTAAGTTGATGAAAGGCGGTTTTGCGAACCAACGCCCCTTCCGCGACCCGCATCATTCGAGCTCGATGGCCTCGATGGTCGGGGGCGGCAGACGCGCCGTGCCGGGGGAAATTTCGCTCGCGCATCATGGCGTGTTGTTTATGGATGAATTGCCCGAATACCCCCGCGGGGTGCTGGAATCACTGCGCCAACCTCTGGAGACTGGCACTATTTCGATTGCCCGTGTGGAGGCGCATGTGACGTACCCGGCGCGCTTCCAACTCATTGCCGCGATGAACCCGTGCAAATGCGGCTACCTCGATGATGCAGGGCGCGCCTGTAACAAAGCGCCGCGCTGCGCCGGCGATTATCAGGGCCGTATCTCGGGCCCGTTGCTCGACCGGATTGATCTGCATGTGGATGTGCCGGCAGTGGATACGCTTTCCATGCTCACGCCCGCGAATGCTGAACCCAGTGCCGTGGTGGCCGCACGCGTGGCGCGGGCGCGCCATGTGCAATATGAACGTTTTGCACGCATGAACATCACGGCACGCACCAATGCCGAGGTGAGTGGCGATGCGCTCAACGCCATGGTGCAGTTGAATGATGAGAGCAGTAAGCTGCTGGAACATGCCACGCGTAGTTTGCAGCTTTCCATGCGTGGGCTCACGCGCGTGCTGCGCATTGCGCGCACGATTGCGGATTTGGAGAGTGCGGCGGATGTGACCCGCACCCACTTGGCCGAAGCGCTGAGTTACCGTCAGCAGCCGCAAGGGCGATTCCTGGATGCGGCGTAGGCGCTGTTAGCCCTCACCCTGAATTTTTCCCAAGAGAAAAATTCAGACCTCTCCCGAGGGAGAGGTAAAGTGGGTTCATGGCTAGCCATGGCTTATACAAGTCAGCATATGGGGTGTTAGTTTAATGTAAGCCGTGCCACGGAGTAACCTCTCCCTTGGGAGAGGTCGAAATCGTTTTTTGCGATTTCGGGTGAGGGCTTTCTCGATCTAGCTCGCCACGCCAATCAACCCGGTTTGCGGCGAGCTGGCACTTGCATGGGTGCGCTTGGCCATACGCCCAGCAAGGTAGGCTAAGCGGCCACTCTCGACGGCGAGCTTCATCGCGCTGGCCATCATCACCGGGTTTTTTGCTTCGGCGATGGCGGTGTTCATGAGCACGCCATCGCAGCCTAGCTCCATCGCAATGGCGGCATCGCTTGCCGTGCCAACCCCCGCATCGACCAGTACGGGCACCTTCGACTGCTCGACAATCAGGCGAATATTCAGCGGGTTTTGAATGCCAAGGCCCGAGCCAATCGGAGCTGCAAGCGGCATAATGGCCGCCACCCCGAGGTCCTCGAACTTGCGCGCAGCAATCGGGTCGTCGTTGGTATAGACCATCACCTCGAACCCTTCGGCCACCAATATCGCCGCGGCCTTCAGCGTTTCCTCAACGTCAGGGAATAAGCTTAGTTTGTCGCCAATCACCTCGAGCTTTACCAAGGTCCAACCGCCTAGTTCGCGCGCAAGGCGCAGCGTACGCACGGCTTCCTCAGCGGTGTAGCACCCGGCGGAGTTTGGCAAATAGGTATATCGCTCGGGCGGAATGGCGGCTTGTAAACTGGTCGCGCCCGTATCGGCGAGGTTCACGCGGCGCAGGGCCACGGTCACAATCTCGGCACCTGAAGCGGCAATCGCTGCTTTGGTCTCGTCCATATCTTTATATTTGCCGGTGCCAACCAGCAGGCGCGAGTGAAATGTTCGTCCGGCAATGATGAGAGGGTCCAAGAAAGTGGTGAGTGGCGCCGCAAGCGAAGCCTTCCCCCCTTGCGGGGGAAGGTTGGATGGGGGGGCGTGCATATTTTGCGTATCATGCGACGACCCCTCACCCCAACCCTCTCCCGCACGGGGAGAGGGAGCAATAGCGCTTG
>CAZOFC010000022.1:0-17018 GCA_964578965.1 uncultured Azospirillum sp. | reverse complement strand
CGGTCAGGGTCACTTTACCCGGCGTGGTCACGTCGATTTTACCCGATGCCGTGATCAGCGAGCCGTCTACAGTGATGTCACCCGCGGTGCTATCGAGCGCCACGTTGCCACCCAAGGTGGTCACGGTCGAAAGGCCTTTGAAGCCAAGTGTATTTGCCACGTTAATGGCGATATTTCGGCCGCCGAGCAAGTAGCTCGCGGTGTCTTGGCTCCATGCGCCAATGGTGTTGGTTGCGGTGATATCACGGCCAGCGTTGATGCCCGAGAGCGCCTTGAGCGTCACGGTATCCGCGTTCTGGATGATCACATCGTTACCCGCTTGCAAGGTGGAAGCGAGGTCGAGCTCAAGCGCGCGCGGTGTCAACGGTCACGTCGCCACCCGCTTTTACCGAAGAAGCGCCAGTGAGCAGCGTGTCACGACCGGCTTTGAGCGATACATTGCCGCCGGTTGATTCGATGGTGCTCAGACCCGCAACACCGCTGGTAAGTTTAATGTCGCGTGCAGCATCTACGAAAATGTTACCAGTGCCCGAGAGTGCTTTCGCGCCGCCAACAAGGGTGGTGCCAAGCAGCACGTCGCGGCCTGCTTTCAGCGTCGTCACGCCGCTACCGCCATTTACCTGGCCCACGCCGAGGTTTACGTCGCCCGACGTTGCGGTGAGGGTAATGTTACCGCTCGTTGAATTGATCTGACCCACGCCACCGGTACCCGCATTAAGTCGAATGCTATTGCCGGCAGTGAGGTTGATTGCACCGCTATTGGTTTGGATTCTGCTGGCTGTGCCAAGGAGTGCAGCATCCACGGTGATGGTGTTACCAGCGTTCATGGTCACGCCGCCAGCACCCGTGCTGTTGATGGTCACGCCGTTCAAGACAACACCGGTGGGTGCGCCGAAGATCAGTGCCGAGCGACCGATATTGATGTTGTTGAATGCTGTCAGTAACAGTGAGCCTGCACCGCTCCAGACTATATCATTCTGTACCCAGATGTTGCCGTCCTGTGAACCGAGCGAACCGGCAAGACCAGTGGTCACGCTCACATTGGTGCCTGCGCCAAGGGCAGTGGTGATGCTGCCGGTGTTGACACGAACCGGCGTAAAGATGCTGCCAGTGTTGGGTGCGTAATTCGGCGCACCGCTGACACCGCTATTCGAATCGGACGTAATGAGTACGTTGCGTGGATCAAGCAGCCACAGACCCGCTTGACCAAGCAGCGCAGTCGCATCGACCAAGCCTTCTACGCCAAGGATATCTTGGGATGATGTTTCAACCAGACCACCATTGCCGCCATTCGCGCCGCCGTTAGCTTTAATAAGGCCGTTAAATTGCGTGTAGAGGTCCGACCAAACGATTGCGGTGCCGCCGTTGCCGTTATCAAGTGCGCTGACATTGATCAGCGAACGCTCATCAACCCAGACAGTTTCCGCGCGTTGTAGGTCGCCGCCGCCTTGGTAATCACCACCGATTTTAACCGTGCCGCCACCAATGCTGCCAGAGGCATCGACTGTTGCGCTCTCAAGTGCGATATCTTTGCCCGTGACGGTGATGTTGCCGCCTTTTTCACCCGCAGCGTTGCCTGATGCATCAAGCTTACCGGCAACGCGCACCTTGCCTTCGCCACCACCAAGAACGATGGTGCCGTTCACCATGCGCGCACTGGTTGCTTCAATCACACCGGTGTTGTTCACGGCATTGGTAACGATATCTTTCGCCGCATTCGCAGTAAGAACAATCGTGCCCCCTTGCGCGCTGATCGTGCCATTATTTTCTACAGCAGATTTGAGGTCATTGCCGTCTTGGTCTTTGCCTGCTTTGGTGGTTTTGCTACCGAGCGCGAAGCTGTAAAGGTTGTCACCATAGAAATCGACCGTGAAGGTCTCGGCGCTGCCGATGCGCACGGCACCTGCACGCGCTTGGATCACGCCGTCGTTCTGCACGGCAGGCGCAACGAGGGCCACAAGGCCGCCTTCTGCAGCGGTGATCGTGCCTTTGTTGATGATGCTCGCATCTGCACGGCCAGCAATGTTGAAGTTGGTTTTACCGGCCATGAAATCGGCATTGCTCATGTCCGCCGTCGAGGCAACGAGGCCCGATACGTCCACGCGCGAACCCGCACCGAAGAAGACACCATTCGGGTTCACAAGCACGAGTTTGCCAGTCGCCGTCAGCGAGCCAAGAATTTGCGATGGATTACCATCATGGATGCGGTTCAAGGCCACCGCGCTGGCGCTGGGCTGGTTGAAGTGCGTCGATTCACCATTGTTGATGTTGAAGCTGCGCCAGTCGATGATGGCGCGGTTACTAGCTTGATTGACCACCAAGCTGCTTGGGCTTGTCTGGGTGATGGTCGCGCTGCCACCATTGACTACGCCACCTGTTGGCAATGCCATCGCATCGTTCGCGGAAATGGAAGCCACCAGCAATGCGGCAAAAGCGGTACGGTAGAGGACCGAGCTATTGGTGAAAGCAGTGCTGAAGGGGCGAAGGTGCGACGTAAGCATAGATAGCTCCAGATTTTTTGCGGAAACTCTCATGATTTCAGATATCTGAGCAGCCCCCTGATTTCAGGTGTGGCATTAATGCCAGCATCAAAGGTTAAAAACAAGTTAAAATACTAAAAACTTATATAATTTTTTTGCGCCCTGTTTTTGGGGCGTCTGCATCAATTTAAGATGCTGTAAAGTAATTAAAATTATATGTTACTTTGCATAGGCATGATGCCAACATGGCTGCAGCAAATGTTAAGTAACGCCGTTGATTACTTACGGTGCACTGCAATAAATCATAAGTTGATGTAGGGTGTGGCCACGACCAATGTCGATTGGCCAGATGCAGTAACCATGCGGACAGAAACGACGTGATTTAGTAGCGGTATTGCAGATTGAAGAACACGCGCGGCGCATCACCATCGGCACCAAATGCAGCCACTTTTCTGGTAAGTGGTTTACTGCCTTCGAAACCACCAGAAAGTTGTTCGTTCACATTGAAACGCACGCCAAGGCCAGTCGAGGAAAGGCTGGAGCGGGGGGCTTCACTGCCCGGCACGGGATTTCGATTCCACACGCTGCCGATATCATAGAAGCCATAGACTTGATACTGCGCCAGATAGTCAGTCTGTGGTGCTTCGTTGTATTGCAGTTCAAGGCGCCCGGCAGCACCCGAGTCACCGGTCAGCTCGGCCGCATCGTAGGCAGAACCAAATTCGGAGCCACCCAGCGCGAACTCTTCAGAGGCAACCAGCGGATCGTGCGAGTACTGTCCCGCAGCAGCTGCGAACAATGACCAAGGGCCATCAATCGGCTGAATGCGTGACAATCTGCTGCTGATTTTATCGAATGACGGGTCGGCATTTGCACGCGAGCGTGGTTGGCCATCGACCGAGGTGCCAGCACCAATGCCGTGCGCAAAACGAAGCTCACCGCGGTTAATTGCGGCGGTGCTGTCCACGAAGTCATACGAGGTGCCCAACGCCAACACGCGCACTTTATCGTAAGAGAGATTGGCATCGAATGAGTCAATTTCCGAGTTGCGCAGGGTCGCATCGGCGTTGACGAACCAGTTTTCGCGGCGGCTACGCAGCACCGGATAGCTCAGGCCTGCCGAAACGGCGACGCTTCTGCCTTCGATGTCAAAGGGGGTGAGGGTATGTTCGGGGCGTGTTCTCGTGTAGGTGCCCGAAAGCAACGCTTTAAGACCATCCGAGCCAATCTGCTGTTCGTGACGCAATTCAGAGAAGAACAATTCATCGAAGCCGCCCGGCGTGCTGACGATGCGGGCTTGCGTCTGCTCATTCAGGCCAAACGCGTTATTGTAGGCAGCGGTCATGCTCAACTGAACGGGCCCGAGAAAGCGGCTGCCGCGGTTATCGAGGGTTGCCGATGCATCGACCGATTTGCGTTTGAGGGTGACCACAATATCCGAAGCGCCTGGCGTATTCGCCGCAGGCTGTAGCACCGCACGTGCTTCCACACCTGGCAGGTCTTCCATCAGCAATAGGTAACGCTCAAGGGTCTCAACGTTCAGGGGCTTTGATGCGCGGATACGCTCCCCATAGGCTTTGATGAGGCTGTCGTCGGCGTTGTCGCCTTGAATGGTGACCGAGTTCACGAAGCCTTCAACGACGCGGATTTTAACGTCACCGCCATTGATTTGCTGAGGGGGGAGCACCGCACGGGTAAGAATGAAGCCACGGTTGCGGTAGAGGCTGGTGATGTCGTTGGTGATCTTGTTCAGGGTGCCAACAGAGATTTTTGTGCCGATGTACTCTTTGTAAGTCGCGGCGAGATCTTCTTCGCTGATTGCGGAGTCGCCCTCAATCGTGATGGATTTCAAGACAAACTCTGGCCCACCTTTGATTTCTTTCGAGCCTGCGCCGTCATCCACCGAAATGATGGGTTTACCTGAAACTTCAGGCAATTTGTCCTTGATTTGCAATTGGCGGCTGCGGATATCCGGGCTGACCGTGCCCGGGATGACTTGCGCTTGGGTGGCGGGTGCGTGCGCAACAATGATGCCCGATGCAACGCCTACCAAAAGAAGCTTTTTCATAAATATGCGGCCTTCATTATATGGTGTATTCGCAACACTCATTACTGATAGCGCATCATGAATACCAGCATTAAATGCAAGGGTCTGCCGTTTCGTGAAGTATTTATGCCACGCTGTGTGTCTTGGGGGACATTTTTACGATTTTGCAATTACTTAAACCGCCGTCCGTAGGCTCTGATCGCTACGCCATCGCCCCGCCATAAAATTAACCGATTTAAGGCTGCTTATTCTTAACGGTTTGTTAAGTGGCAGGGATTAAAATCGGGGTATGGATCAATGCATCACAGACACCTATTTCACCCGTTCGCTTCGCCGCGTAGTAGCGGCAGTAGCGGCAGCAGCGCTGGCGATTTCGCCGCTTTCGGCGGGTGCGATGCAAAGCCCGTTTCAGACAACGCGCGCGCAGCGGCATGGCGATTTATCGGCCTTTGCGAAATGGACCTCGCTGATGCCACGGTATAATTCACAAAAATCATCTGCGAATCAATGTCCTAATGGGGATTGCCCCGCCGCGAAATGGGAAGCCCTCATTACCGAGCTCAAAGGGAAGCCCGTGCGTGAACAGCTCGATGCGGTGAATGAGTTCTTCAACGCCGTGAAATATGTCGAAGACAAAGACAATTATGGTAAAGAAGATTACTGGGCAACACCGTATGAATTAATTAATAATGGGGGCGATTGCGAAGACTACGCGGTCGCAAAATACATCACGCTCAAGCGGCTGGGCGTGCCCGAAAACGCAATGCGGGTTATCATCCTGCAGGACAATAACCTCGGCGGCATTATGCATGCGGTGCTGGGTGTACGCGTCGGCGAAAAGCAATTTATCCTTGATAATCAAGCAAAATCCGTCACTGCGGATGCGGATATCTATCACTACAAGCCCATCTATGCGATCAATCGCTCTGCCTGGTGGACGTATAACTAAATCGGTTGTCCATCCCATCATCACTGACATCTGATATGAAATACTGTCAGTAATCGCCCCATGCCACACTCGGACAACTCAGGTAATGCAGGTGCTATTTCAGTAATCCATAGCAGTGGTTACCTATCAATTGCTGTACTTTATTCGGCGTTTCTCTATATTCATTGCTTTCTTACTCACACGATGGAGCGGGGCAATGCGCAAACTCAATTACGGAATCGGGGCATCGGTAGCAGCCATGTTGCTCGCAGGCGCTATCGGTATCGTGCTTTTTTCGTCGCATCAAAAAGCGCAAGTGCTCAGCCAATGGCGTGAGAAGCTTGAGGGCATAGCGAGCAGCCAAGCGCAGGCAGTCAATCGCTGGGTCGATGGTCAGTTTCAAGAGCTGACCACACTAGCCAACAATGCATCATTACAGATTTATTTTTCTTCATTGGCTGGCACAGTGGATGAACCAACCGGGCAGGCCGATTATTTGCGCAACCAGTTGAATGCTGCCGCCCAACGCCTCAGCATTACGCCGCCAGATAACTCGCAAGCGGTAACGCCATCGCAAAACGCAGGTGGGCTCGCGCTAGTGACGATGGATGGAACAATCGTGATGACAAGCGAAGGGATGCCAGCGCTCGACAATGCGCAGATTCAATCGCTCATTTCTGCCCCACGTGGCGAAAAACAGCTCATCGCTTCGCCAAGCGCTGCGTCAGCGAATATGCTGTTCAGTGTTCCTGTGTATCCGGTGCAAAGTGACCGCGACGCCGCATCGCAAATGGGCGTATTAGTTGGGATGCGTCCATTATCCCAGCTCTCGCCAGTGGTGGAGCTCACGCAACCAGTGTTTGAAAAGAGCCTGACCTTAGGCCTCGTCAAGGCGGCCACCAACGCGCAAGCGCTCTCGGATGGATTCAATGAGACAATCGATGCGCGCGGTGTTGCCGTGCTCGAGGCAACCAAGGTAATCTCGTCCTCCCCGTTAGCATTGCGCGCGACCATCGACCGCGCTGAGGTATTGGCCGCTACAGCCGTTGCCCGCAACAGTATGCTGGTTGCCCTCGCATCACTCGTGCTTGCATGTGGTATGGGCGCGGCGATGCTGCAAAAGCAGCTACAAAAAGGGCGTCAGCGGTTGAAGCTCTCGCTTAAGAAAGATGCGCGTGAGGCGGGTCAATCCCAGTTGGTGGAAAACCTCGTATCGCTGATGGACCGGCGCGACCCGAACACGGCACAACATTCCGAGCGCACGGCGGTGCTTGCGCGCGCGATGGCGAACCATATGCGCCTTGCACCCGACATGGTCGAGACGGTGGCGACCGCTGCGTGGCTCAGCAACTTGGGCAAGGCACATGTGCCAATGGAATTGCTCACGCGTGGTAGCGCCCTCAATGAGGCCGAGCGCCACACGGTGCGCCACTCGCTTTTAAGCAGTGCAGATTTGGTCTCGGGCATTGCCTTCACCGGGCCAGTCGAGCAAACGCTTAAGCAAGCGCAGGAGCATATGGATGGCTCGGGCCCAATGCAGCTTAAAGGGGACCAGATCATCATCTCGGCGCGGATTGTGTCAGCCGCGAATGCCTATGTCAGCATGATCTCGCCGCGCGCCTATCGCGCCGCGATGGATTCCACAGAAGCGCTCGCGATTCTCGCATCCGAGGCAGGGCATCGCTTTGATCCACGCGTGATCGATGCGCTCGTGGAATCCCTCAATGATGTTGATATGCAGATTACATTGACCGAGCAAAAAGTAGCCTAATCCAGAAGCTGACTTGCGGTATAATCATGGTGTGAAAATTCAGCGCATTGCTTGAACTGGCTCATTCAGATTGAATCCATCTGGTAAGGGCGCACGACGTTTTCCAAGCCCTTCGTAAACAGAACTTCCATCAGGGTTCGTAACCCACATCAGGCTACCTTTACCTTCAGCAATGAGCTTCGCTTGTTGCTGGTAGGCAGCGATAACTTCCTGACGTGTCGCTATTTCAGGCAGTATGTAGCGCTGCAATTTACCTTGGGTACGGCGTGCTGTGCCACGGTCTTGTGCGTAATATTGCCGTTGTAATTCGCGCTGCTGCGCTAAGAAAATATCCGGGCTGAGCCTATCTCTTGCTTGCTCGCGCAGAGCGCCATAATTTTCACGCTGCTCGGGGAATCGGTCCACATAATGAGGCCCTGCAGCAGCTAGCTCACATATTCTCTCACAAATATTGCGCGCAAACTGTGACGCGAGTGCCTGTTCAAGCGGAGTTGTTGCCGCGCTAAGAACGGCGCCAATATTTCCATCCATATACGTAATGTTTTTCAATGCAGTGACGGAGTTCACTGGCACTGAGACATGGCTCAGCAAAAATGCCTCGCTGCGTTGCGCACTGGATAATGCGCGATGGGGAATAATACCATCACGGGTACGAATGCGCTTCTGAATAATGGGGGTGTCGGTGATATGATCCGCCATTCTCACAACACCTCCCTCGACCATATAGCGCCGGTAATGGCCATTGCCTTCACGTCGCTCGCAGGCTTTGATGGACTCGCCAATGAAGCGGTCTTGAGCGCTTGGTGTGGCAGGCACCTCGGCAGGCTGGCCTGTGAGGCTATGCCATTGGGGAATGGTTTTTTCGGCAACCGCAAAATGGCGCAATGCCCGGGCTACGCGTGCCTTGCCATCCTCAGAAATTTCTGGGGCCGGGTGCGCCTTGATATAAGCCAAAATATTATTAAAGCCTTTGGATTTTACATCCC
This sequence comes from uncultured Azospirillum sp., assembly GCA_964578965.1. GTDB lineage: Bacteria > Pseudomonadota > Alphaproteobacteria > Rickettsiales > UBA3002 > QFOX01. The sequence goes on along the minus strand of CAZOFC010000022.1, from coordinate 8,806 downwards.
CCAACTCTCGAATGGTGGCGCAGGTTTTGAAGTAGTCGTGAATCGGTTCGTCACTGTCTAATTTGTCTTGGGCCTCAATCGCATGCATCGCGAGTGTCAGCGCATAGTGTAATACCCGTAGCCCTTCGCCAGCATCCTGCTCGTTAGTATTGCTCACAGAGCGGCTTTGCACGGTGGTCGGTTCACCAAACACCTCATCCCCATCATGCCACAGACAGCCGAGCGCGCCTTCGCGGATGAATGCAATCAAGTCAGGATTGTTTGGATCTCGAACGGCGGGGTCCTGACTCGCGCAGATACCTTGATAGCAGGCGAGCATATAGTCGGCGGCGGCATGTGCGGAGTGTTTGACCGGCGATTCACCTTTCGCAGGGTCGATATTGGGGTCATCGGCAAAACGGTTGGCGTAGGAGAGTGATGTGTTATTCAGTGCCAACAGCCGCTGGTCAATATCATCCATACCCAACTGCAGCGTTGTATTGAGTTCTCTGGCTAGAATCTGGTGCGCGGTATAGCGCTCTTCATCACTGCGTTTGTGGACATCCTGCTCATGGCCTGTCAGAGCAATGATGGTCTTTCGTAATTCGCTGTAGGTCGTCTGTGCTTGCTGTTCCACGTCGGCGCGTGCTGGCATAACTACTCCTTGATGCTACTACTCGTGAACCAACCTTTAAGGCTGCTGCGTGACCCTTTCATGACAACTGGCATGTTATTTTTGCATGGCATGGGTTGCTCAGAATGCATTTCAAAAAAATCATCAACTCTGGCTACGTGGTGTTAATAATAATTAAAAAAATAGTCTGTATCCTTAACGTTCAGCTCGGTGAGGTTAGGTATGGCTGTAAGCTCGCAAACCAAGTTAAATGCTGCCCATGTGGCGGATGCAGTGTACACCAGCATGCGTTTACGCCATGCATTGCATGCAGCAAGCACGAATGACGCCCACGATTTACAGACTCTACAAACGCTCATGGAATCGATCGATACGGGCTTGAAAATAGCCGGGCTATCGTTTGCCGATTACCTCGAACGTGTGCGGCATGTGCGTGAAATCAACGCGACTGAGGCCGGGCAACGCTGGCGTTTTTCAGCGCGCGAGCGGGCAGCGCAACAGGTCGATGATGCAATGGCGCACTTATGTGCTTTGGTGCAAGCCTCTGATAAATGTGCACAAAGCTAGCCGCGTTTTTTCCCGCCAGCAGATAAAACACCTGAGATATCCTGTGTGTCAGAGTTAAGCGTACGCGCGATCGCTTTGATCGGTGTCTGGTGTTTCAGCTGTGGTGCGGTGAGAATATCCGCAAGCTTAAATTCGGGCATGGGCGCATCGCTTCGCCTATCGCCTTTTTTTGGCATTTCAAGCGTGCCAGCGAGCAAATGGGTGAGGCCATCAGGTTTGCGCGCCGCTTCACGTAAGGCGGTTTCAAGCATGGTGCCTGCAGCATGGAAGGCATGCGCTGTGATGGATGTGTCCCCCATCATGATCTGAAACTCAAGATGGTTGCCGTTGCGGCCCATTTGTCGAGGCGGTGTAATATGTGCTCCTGCAAGCCCGATAAGTGGCATGCGGCTTCCTTCGCCATGGGGCCGCAATGCCTGTTGCGCCGAGGCCCACCCTCGCAAGGTGCTGCCATCCTCCTTTTGCATATCCACCACGCCAGCGAGATAGCTGCGTTGCGCTTTTTTGGCAGCGGCGAGGGGGCCTTTCAGTGCGGCATCCATCTGTGCACGAATCGCTTCGATGTTGGCTTCGGCAAATGTGCAGCCTGCCGCCATTGCGTGGCCGCCGCCTTTTTTCATCAGCAGGTTCGGGTTATCTACCCCATCCTCGGGTGACATATCGCGCACCGCTTGGCCAACATCCACCGGGTGACCATCCACTTTAATGCTGCGCGCCGAGGCTTTGCATAGCACCTCGCCTTTTGCATTCGGCGGTAGCACACTAGCCACCAGCGTTGGCAGGTTGAATTCTTCCTTAATGCGGCCTGCAACAATACCGACTACCCCCTCATGCCAACCCTTACCGTGCAGCAGCAATACGCTCGTATCAGGCTTATCCTTAAGCAGTCGTCGCGCCTGTGGCCTAGCTTCACGCGTCACCGCGCCTTCGATGAGTTTTCGTAGCGTGTTCGACTCGCGCGACATCAGCATTAGCGCATACTGGCGTGGGTCAATTGCTGCAGAGTGATTGTTACCTTTCAGCAAATCTTGCGCTTTAAGAATCGCTTTTTCGCTCGTCATCGGTACGAAGCGAATTGCATTCTCCATTGCCCGGTCATGTTCGGCATTGGTCTCGATGGCAAATTTCTTCTCTGGGTCGCGCTTCATCGCATGCAAATGATTGCGCTGTTGCAGCAAACCATCATGCAGTTCGGTGGTCTGTGCATTTGCGGCATGCATAAACTGGGCAATGGGCTCTGCCGTGGCATCCGGCGCAGTGAGAAAGCACCACGCCACCGATTGTCCAAGCCGCCCAGGCGCATTGACAATGGGCCCAAGGCTGAAGGAAATGTCGGTCTCGGTGACATGGTGAGGGTCCACCAGTTGGGCCACGCGGGCAAGGGTGCTGATGTAGGGGTCGCGCCCCTCGTTGATTACCGCGAGGCCCGCGTTGATGAGCGCACGGTTGAGCGGTTTTGAAATATCGACCACATCCGCCTGGGTGCCCAGTGCCACAAGCCCCAACCAATTGCGCGGGTCAGGTGTTGTTGGTTTATTTTCAAAATAGCCACGTTCCTTCAGTTTCTGCACCGCGCGGCGACATATCAGCCAGGTAACGCCCACGGCGGCCATATCCCCCACGCCATTGGGTTCATCACGCAGCGGTTCATCGGCGCGGCGTGGGTTCACAACATACACATCCTTGGGTAAATCATGGCCATCACTATTGGGGTGATGATCAATCACAATTGCATCCATGCCGAGCGCCTTGGCAGCCGCCAGCGGCTTATGGGCAAGGGTGCCATTATCGAGGGTCAGCAGCAGTTCAACAGGCGGTGTTTTATTCGCCATGGCTGCGACTGCATTGCGGTTTACGCCATAACCCTCGTGTTCACGGTTGGGGATGTGCACATGAATCCGGTTCGGTGCAACCCCCGATTCCTGCAAAAAGCGAATCATTAGCGCGGTGGAGGTATTGCCGTCGCAATCATAATCGCCGCTAATGCCAATGGCCTGCCCACGCATCACCGCATCTGCCAATCGCTCGGCGGCAGCCTCCATATCCTGCAAGCCGTTATAGGAAGGCAAAACATTGCACGCAAGCTCATCATAAGTGAATGGCTGCAAATAGCCTCTGCAGCTATCATAGGTCGCGTTGTGTTGACGTACCACATAGGCAACAGCCCGTGGGTCAGTTGTTGGCAGGGCTTTTTTAAGCTGCAGCTCCAGCCGCTTCACCGCAGCATTTGCTGCAGGCAGCACCGCCAGCCGCTGGTTGCGGCAACTAAGCACCGGGTCTGACTGTGGCAATGCCTCGTCCATGGCGCACAAAATAGCGCAAACCTCGACAAATAGATTGTGACGGTTTGATGAAGTTTTTTTTTAAGCATGGGCGCGGCCATGGCTATTTGCTATGCAGGATAAAAACACAGGCAGAGACATTGCCGTTCCAGCGAACTGTACTGTGAGGAAACCATGGCTAAGCATGACAATCAAAGCGCAACAGGGCTCAAGAATTTAAGCCCTTCGCATGAAGAGAAGCTCGAATTTCAAATCGGTGCGCTGCCCGATGATCCCCGTGTTATCAAAAAATTTATTTTCAGCCATACAGGGCATGCCAGCAAAAAAATGACGTTTCGCGAGTGGTGCATGTTTAACACCAGCCTCGATCGTGCGCTTGATATGAAGCTGGACTCAACGACACTTGCCATGTTGAGTTTAATGGATGAATCGCTGCAATATGCCCACCGCTTTGCGGGTATGCCGCATGTGCATGAACTGCAGGCTGATAGCACCGCCGCCCATAGCGCGCAGGTGGTGCGCACCATTCATCAGGTGTTCAAATCAACATTCGCGCGCGGCACAAAACCGCCTGAGGAGGCAAAAGCCTTCTGCCGCGAAGCCATGATTGGTGCAAAAATTCATGATATGGGGGAAATTTTCGGTGAGCCCTGCACGGCTAGTGAATTTTTCTCACTAAGCGACGCCGAACGCGTAACTATCAGCACGCTCAAGAACGATTTTGAGCAGCAAAACTTTGAGTTTGCCTGTTCCCTTGCCTCATATGCGGTGCGCACGGGTAATTACGGTCTATTCACCGACACCATGAAAAACGTGCGTGACCAAGTGGTGCCAGCACTTGAGGCGCTCGAAATGCAGAAACTGCAGGTGTCTGAGCGCGTGCAAAAACGCATCGAACTACTCACGCATGCGCGCGATAACGTTAAGGAAAAACTGCATCAAGCGCATCCCGAGCTTGGTGCATTACTGCCTGAAGCGGAAACGCTGCTCGATATTTACCATCGGACGGAAGAACAATCGCCGGGCAATTTCTTACACCCATTCGTCAAATCCCTAGAATCCATCGAAGGCCAGCGCTATTTGCAACGCAACTCGCAACAGCCAGCAACTGCCAATTTATGCTACCAAACCAGTTTTGACACGATTGAAAGCTGCTGGCGCGCCGAGCGGCGCTTACCCATGCTATTCAACGCCGCGCAAACTAGCACCTGGAAGCAAGCGCTGGCGCAGCACACCGCCGCCTATATCTATGCCTCGCTGGCCCGCGGCTTTGATGGGCTGGATGCGAATGGCCAAAAGAAAGAATCAGTATCGGTTGCGCCTGCCATTATTCACCGCGCGATTGATCGCAGCGAAACCCCAACGGCCGCCATACGCCCTGAGTGCTTGGCCGAAGAGCGTGCGCGCACCCAGATGCTCATGCAGCAGAAGCTGGAAGCGGGCGCACCCGATGCGGCGGATGGCCGCATCATGCGGCGCGAAGAGCTAGCTGCATGGTACCGCGGCGCACAGCATGGGGTGAACCATTATTTTTATGTTCCACAGCAGCCCAGCCTCGCCCGCTTTGCCGATACACCAACTGTGCCTGATGCGATTGCGCGCAGCATGAAAACGCTCGCGGCAGAAAAGCCTCCCGTCACTGTCTTGATTGGGACTAAGCCCGGCAGAACGCGTGGCAACCCATGAGCCAGCAAAAGCGCATTTTGCTCTTTGAAACCTCGGCATTGCTGAGCACGCTTGCACAGTTTACCGACCCGTTCACCAATGCCCCAGATGCGCTTGAGCGACTACTGAAACCCCTTAAACCAGGCGATGCACCATTAATTGATGAAATCAGAATCCCCGATCATGTTGTCTATGAGCTAACCGGTTTATTGCCCATCAGTTTTCCTGAAATGCAGCGTATATTTGCGCAAGCAAAGGCAGCAGGAGATGAAAACGCGCTGAACAAGGCGATTGAGCTTTATGCCCTCGCATCACCGCGTGGCGAGGTGCGCGATCCATTGGGCGAGCAGAAAAACCATATTCGCGTGCTATTGCGCTTTTTAGCGAATCACCCTGGTAGTCTGATGGAAACCAACGTCAGTAAGGCATTTTGCCAACGGCTGAAGGCCGATTATTCGGTACTTAGCTCTAGTAGTGAGCAGGCATTGCAGCAATACCGGCCAACATTTGCCGACGCATTCGAGTATCTTGGCGAAAACTTCAAGAGCGATACGCTGCGCGTCCATGCTGGGCAGTTGCTGATGATGGGGCTCATCAATGAGTCCGAATTTAATGAGCGCCTGGATCTGGATGAAAAACCACTGGGACACAAAAAGCGTTTTTATAAAACTAACGAATTACTCGATAAAATGGCGGGTAAAGAGAGCAGTAAAAATAAGCCAACACACACCGCCGCAGCCAAAAAAGAGGTGCGTCGCCCGGGCGAGCCAACGCGAATGATTCCCGCAGATTTAAGTGGGCACATCAAGCGCGAGGAGGCAAAGCGCGCGCGCAAGCTGCCCGAGGATGAAAAAAAGGGGTATCTCACCATCGGTAGCTTCATGCGTTACCCCCAATTGCTGCGCATTCCCATGAGTCGTTATCAGGTCATTAGCCCCTCAGGGATTGAAAAGATCACGCTTGCGGATGACGCGCTCGTCCACGCTGCGTTTGGCCCATCACAATTAATGATGGAGCATTATCTGCATAGCGGGCTCATTCCCAACAGCAATGAGGCATTGTTGATTCTTGCGAATGCGCTGCATTTTGACTGCCATGGCTTCACCTTACAAAGCGATCATGACCATTTAACCAAGCATCTCGAACAACAGGGTTTCTATGAACTACGCCCGACAGTTGCCGACCTAAACACCATGCGCGATGCACTCGTGGCTGGCAATATCGACGCGCCAGTTCTTGAAACATTTGTGCGTGTGCTACCGCAGGCCGAGAAAGCGATGCAACGGCGTTTTAATCAGGCCTGCCGCAACCCGCAAGCCGGCGGATTAACAAACCACACCGAGCTAAAGATTCCCAATATTGGCGTGCCATATGAAAAGGTATTCGGCGATGCGGTAGTGAACGGTGCATTAAGCTGGCAAGAGTTCAGCGCTATTGTGCAGGCAACGGATGGCTTGCACCAAAGCTATGCCGGCGGCTACAAAGGAAGCCAAAGCGGTGATATACTCCTTAAGCCTTCGGCTGACCCTAAGGACGCGAAAATCCTCATCAGCCAGAGTGGCTTTGTCGGGCGTAGCGGCAAAACCCCAGCCAATGATTACATCAGCGACGCCGCACGCACGATGCTTGAGAACGGGGCATCGCGAAATTATATCGAACTTTCTGCTGCGGCGCTCATTGATCGGTGTCGTGCGAGTTTGAGTGATAGGCGCTTTGCCACAAAGCTTTATCGCGTGTTCGAGACCATGCTCTACCGCCCAGTCACATTAAACGCTGCGGAAGTGCGCAATCAGGCAATCCAGGTGATTGGCGAAGAAAAACTGGTGCAGATTGAAAAAGATTTTGCCAATCGCCATGCGCGTAAGAGCAATGCCGTCCAACCTCCCTATATGAGCATGTTTGCCGCCGCGCATGTCAACACGCGCATTGGGCGTAAAAACTTGGGCGAGGTGGCTACAGCACAAGCAGCTACTGCGCTATTGGCAGAGAATGATTTCGATACAAATACACATATTTTTCTTGCGAATCATGATAGTGATTTATTCCCTGATCAAGTCACGCGCGACACCAAACTCGATGCATCGGTCGTGCGTCAGCATGGCGCGTGGTTCCCTGCAACACGAAACCTCAATGACCAAATGCGCGGCCAAAGCCGATTGCATTTCGTGAACAGCAATCAATTGCTTGCGAGCCTTGATAGTGCCCTAGGGCGAGTGCCGCGCGAGAAATACGATCCGATTGTCAAAGCGAAGCCTTTTATCGAGAAGCACAGAAGCAATAGCTGGGTGCAGCATATCGACGTACCAATTCAGGAAAACATACAGCGCCGTTAGCGATCAAGCGCTTCGCGCACGGCATTGGCTTTATCGCCAGCGCGTGCCAGTGCGCGTGCCAATGCGCGAGGTTCACGGGCGTTTGCGCGGGAACGTTCCACCATGCTGCGGGCGGCATGCGGGGTCATGCCGTGTGATTCGGCAAATGTTTGCAAGGCTTCACCTGTATTACCCAGCCGTTCTTCCCGGCGCTGCGTACGCGAGTAAATAGGCAAGCGCAGCGTGTGCTGTTCAGCCCGATCAAGCGGCATGGGGGGCATAGCCACGCCAAGGCCATAGACCGCTTTACGCAGCTGTTGCCACTGGTTTTGACGTATTTCCAAGTCCGACGAAAGCGTCATGCTACAGGTAATGGCCGCATCCTGCGTGTTAATGGATTGCACGGATTGCACCATATCTGCTTGCAAAAATAATTGCCCCGCCACCCGCGCAAGCCAGCCGTGCAGGTGAGGCGATATCATTTTTGTACTGCGCGGCGGTTTCTTTCCCTCTTCGTATTGCTGCCAGCGTGCAAACATCTGGTCTAAATCCTTAAGCGCGACATGGACGACCATGTTATCCGAGGACTTAGTGAGTGTGCTTTGCACATGGTGATCGGCAAGCATGTGCATTAAATGGCTGTACACATGCGCGGTATCTTCATCAAATGCCGAATGGACCTGTGCCAGTGTCTGATCATGAATTCCCACCATTTCTGGCTTATGGGCAATCTGCTCGCCAATCTCCTGAATGCGCAGATGATCATCATCGTGAAGCGATGCAAGCATGGATTCATTCTGTGAAAGCAGCACCAGCAAGCCCTGAATATCCCGCACATGGTGATATTTCACCATGAGTAAATCATGCGTCTCTTTGAGTGTATTCTCGATGTCGGCAAGCAGTGCTTTGCGAGCTTTCAAGACGTAATACGTATCATCCACGCCTTCAACCATGTGGGTTGCTTCTTTGGCGTATCGTGCATAGTATTTGTTGCTCAGCATTGCGCGGGCTTTGGCCTCATTGCCCTCACCATCGATGTTCGCGAGTACATCCTCTAATTTGTTACTTGTAATAGTTTCTTTTGCAGCGATTTGGTTGCGCACATGCTGTTTTTGTTCGGCGCTGTAGTGGCGTTTGGTAATGCGTGCAGCTTCGGCGCTGATGGCTTCTTCCGACCAACCCGCACGCATTAAACAGCGCACGGCACGCACATGGTATTCGCCCTCTGGCCCTTCATGCGCATGACCTGATTCGAGCGAACATATTGCGGCCATCGCTAAATATTGCTTACCGCTTGTGCGATAGGCTTTACGAATATCGTCATCAATCGTAGCCGAGACTGCCGTGTTTTGCGTAAGCCATGTGGT
>CAZOFC010000021.1:0-17290 GCA_964578965.1 uncultured Azospirillum sp. | reverse complement strand
TTTCACGACGGTGGGGGCCCCGCGCACAATTTTCACCCCACCTTCACTGATGGGGGCGATGTCGTCACTGGCACCGCTTGATTGCGAAACATCGCTCGGTTTGGTGAGGATGAGGGGGTCGGAGGATTCTTTATCGGCAAGCGCGCGAAGCGCGAGGCTCACCGTGCCGGTTTTACTGGCTAGCCGCACACGCTGCGCATCCGCCTGCGAGACCATCAGCGACGCCGAACGCGGAATCACGAGGTTACCATTCTGGTCCACCGCGCCAGCGCTTGAGGCGCGCTGGTCAATCGCCAACACCTTCACGTTCGTGAGCAATGTTTCCGTGATGGTCTGGGTGGTTTTCTGCGCCTGCGGCGTATTATTCAGGGCATCCGAACTAGCGCCCGGGGCATATTCCCACTTATCGACCTCATGGGTGTAAATCAGATCGACATGGTCACCAGGATAGATGAACCCTGCCACCCCGTCGGTCTCGTTGACAGGAATCGTGATCACCCGTTGGCCTTTTGGCAAATCGCCCGAGAGAAAGTTCGGGTCATTCGGGTTCGATAATTTAGTGATGAGCAATGGCTCGTTCTGTTGGAATGGCCCGCGTGCCACCATGCCCGCTACATTGGTTTTGCCATCCGCTTGCACAAACCCTTCCAGTGCCAAATGGGCAGGCCAAGGCTGGCTGGCCACCATATCTTCCGTCAGCACCGTGCCCACCGTGATGGGTTTGGCCGCCACAATCACGTTAATGCTGGCTGTTTCCTGAGGTGCCGGGGCGCCGCTTGCCGCCACTGGCTGGTTGCTCGCCGACATGCGAAACACAACAACGGCGGCAATCACCGCAAAAATAATGGCTACGATCAATCCCCCAAAACGCATGCGTCCACCCTTTTTTGCTCTTCATTACTTGTACCAAGCGGTACAGTATCGCACCCGATTATTAATAATTACTTACTATCTATTGGTAGTGGCGCATGGCGGGTCAACAAAATAGCGGTGGTAGTGCTAGCCAGCCTTGCACTAAATATCCAATTTAAGAAAAACCGTTGCGACAATGCCACCGCTCGCTATGGTGCGCGTCAAACACCATCGCACCGTGAGGGAGCAAGTCTATGAGCGCCGCGCTCGAACGTATCCTGATTCTTGATTTTGGCTCGCAGGTCACCCAGCTGATTGGCCGGCGTGTGCGCGAGGCGGGCGTTTACTGCGAGATTCACCCCTTCACCATGACGCTTGAGGCGATACGCGCCTTTGCGCCGCGCGGCATCATTCTCTCGGGCGGCCCGGCCTCGGTGCATGCGGGGGCATCGCCCAAAATCAACCCCGCGGTATTTGCCATGGGCCTACCCATCTTTGGCATCTGTTACGGCGAACAGCTCATCTGCGACCAGCTCGGTGGTAGCGTGGTGGCGGGCGACACGCGGGAATTCGGCCGCGCCGAAATCGAAATCATGGCCGATAGTGCGCTCTTCACTGGCGTATGGACAAAAGGCAGCGCCTATCAGGTTTGGATGAGCCATGGCGATAAAATCAACGCCTTGCCGGAAGGCTTTACCGTCACCGCCAAAAGTGCTGGCGCGCCGTATACCGCCATTGCCCATGAGGAAAAGCGCATCTACGGCGTGCAATTCCACCCCGAAGTGGTGCATACGCCCGATGGCGCGAAGTTGATCAGCAATTTTGTGCGCGATATTTGCGGCTGCCGCGGCAACTGGAGCATGCAGGCCTTCCGTGCCGAGCAAATCGCCAAAATTCGCCAGCAAGTCGGCAAAAATAAGGTTATTTGTGGCGTATCGGGCGGGGTGGATTCGTCCGTCGTCGCGAAGCTACTGCACGAGGCGATTGGCGATCAGCTCGTGAGCATTTTTGTTGATACTGGCATGCTGCGCCTGAACGAAGGGGCTGACGTGAAACAGCGCTTTGAGGAGCACTACAAGATTCCGCTGATTTATGCGGATGCCAGCCAGCTTTTCCTACAGCGCTTGGCGGGTGTCAGTGACCCCGAACGCAAACGCAAAATCATCGGCGAAACCTTCGTCGAGGTCTTCGAGCGCGAAGCCACCCATATCGACGGCGGCGCGAGCTTCTTGGCCCAAGGCACCCTTTACCCGGATGTCATCGAGTCCGTCTCCTTCCATGGGGGCCCGAGTGTCACCATCAAATCGCACCACAATGTCGGCGGCCTGCCCGAGCGCATGAACATGCAGCTGGTCGAGCCATTACGCGAACTATTCAAGGATGAAGTGCGCGCGCTTGGCATGGAACTGGGCATCCCGCGTGACTTGGTCTATCGCCACCCCTTCCCGGGGCCCGGCCTTGCCATTCGCATCCCCGGTGAAATCACGCTTGAAAAGCTCAATTTGCTGCGCCGCGCCGATGCGATTTACATCGAGGAACTGCGCGCGAATGGCCTGTACGACCAAATCTGGCAGGCTTTTGCTGTGCTGCTGCCGGTGCGCACCGTGGGCGTCATGGGCGATGCCCGCACCTATGAATCGGTCTGCGCCCTTCGGGCCGTTACCAGCACCGATGGTATGACCGCCGACGTATTCCATTTCCCGCACGAGGTGCTGCACAAAATTTCCGTGCGCATCGTCAATGAAGTGCGTGGCATCAACCGCGTGGTCTATGATATCACGAGCAAACCCCCCGCCACCATCGAGTGGGAATAGCGCGACTTAGTTTAAATAAATACGGGACATTATTTGAATGCGTCATCCTCGGGCCTGTCCCGAGGATCCATTGGTTTGAAGTTGGATCCTCGCAATGAATGCGAGGATGACGTAAAAAGGCGATCAGGATATAACCGAAACGAGTTATTTTTCATGGCGTCATCCTCGGGCATGTCCCGAGGATCCATTGGTTTGAAGTTGGATCCTCGCAATAAATGCGAGGATGACGTTAGGGGATGTTAAGTGAGTGCAGCATGGGCGGATACGTGTATATCATCACCAACAAGCCCCGAGGAACACTCTACATTGGCGTTACCAGTGATTTAGCCCGACGTATCTACGCGCATCGTGAAGGGCTGGTCGCTGGCTTTTCCAAACGCTACGGCCTGAAACAACTTGTGTTTTGGCAATCGTTCGAGCGCATCGAGCAGGCGATTCAGCAGGAAAAGAATATGAAGCGATGGCCTCGCGCGTGGAAAATTAACGCCATTATCGCATTAAATCCCCATTGGAATGATTTATACGATACGCTAAACAGCTAGCGAACTCTCATTGAAGAAAGCACCTCCATGGCCGATAGTTTACTCAAAGAAGTCGATGATGCACTACGCGCCGACCGCGCAAGCGCCTTGTGGCAAAAGCACAAAACCTCCATCATCGTCTTTGTGGTGGCCCTCGTGCTTGGCACCGCCGCCAACAGCATCTGGCAGCAGCAACGCGAGAAAAATGGTGCAAAAACCCTCGCCGCCTTGAGCGAGAATCAGCAACTGCTCGCCCGCGGTGATGCTGCGGGTGCCGCCAAAGGTTTTGAAAAAGTCGCAAGCGACAGCAGTGGGCAGGTCCAAGCCCTCGCCCTTGTCTGGCAAGCGCGCGCACACCTTGCCGCCAAACAAACCCCCGAAGCGATCGCTGTACTTAGCACCGCGGCCAAAGGCACCAGCCTGTGGCATGATATTGCCTGCCTGCGCTTGGCCGGGCTTGATGCGAATGCCGCTGCCCCCTGCCTTGCTGATACAAAAAAATCCCCGCTTTCGGCGATGCGTGCGGAATGGTCGGCGGCGAACTTGTGGCATAGCGGTAAATCAGCGGAGGCGATGGCCGCACTTGACGCGTTGATTGCCCGCGCCGACACCCCAGTGGATACCAAAGCACGGCTTACGCAATGGCGCGCTGCCATGACCACCGACAGCCCCAACACGGCGAATGAATAGAGCGTTTATAAGCGCTAGCACTGCTGACGAGGGTCCTTCGCCCTCGCGCTCCCGCCGCTTCGCGGCTCGCTTACGCTACGCACGACCAAAACGCCGTTTTTCACTGGCGACTGGCGACTGGCGACTAGTGACTACCATTGCCTTATGCCTCAGCCTTAGCGCCTGCAGCCAATTGCCCGAGTGGCTGACCGGGGCCGAGCCCCCTATCAAACGCGCGGTGGGCGAGCGGATTGATGTCATTCCCGCCAAAGCGGGCCTTACGGCCGACGCACTGGTTGCCGATATTGCCGTTGAAATTCCAGAACAAGCTAATATCGAGGCATGGCGCAGCATGAACGAGGCCATGCTCGTGGGCCATGCGGGCCTCACCGGCGTTTCGCGCGAGCAATCGGCCACCATTGGCGAGGGCAATCCCTATTCGCGCAGTGTGGTGAGCACCCCTGTCGTCGCGGAGGGGCGCGTGTTCGCGATGGATGCTGCTGGGGTCATCTCCGCGCATGACGAGCGCGATATCAGCGAGATTCTCTGGCGTAATGACGCCCATGTCAGCGACGAGGTGCCCGATGCGCTGGGCGGTGGCCTGGCACTTGCCGAAGGCACGCTTTATGCCACCCTTGGCACGGGCTATTTGCGCGCGATTGATGCGACCAATGGTCAACTCAAATGGGCCATCAAAGTCGGTGCCCCGGTGCGCGGTGCACCTGCTATCAGTAACGGCATTGTCGTCGTCCTCACTGCCGATAACCAGACCTTGGCCTTTGATGCCACCACCGGCCAACCCAAATGGGAGCAGCGCGGCATCCGCGAAGTGGCGGGCTATTTTGCCATCACCAGCCCCGTCATCAGCGAAGATATTGTCGTAAGCGTCTATTCCTCGGGGGAGGTCTTCGCGCTACGCCTTGATACGGGCACCGTGCTATGGAGCGACACCCTGACCAGCCCAGTGCGCACCAAAGCCGCTGCCGTGTTTGGGGGGATTGATGCCAACCCGATTGTGCAAGAAGGGGTCGTTGTTGTCACCTCTGCCAGCGGCATCATGCAAGCCAGCGCCCTGCTCAATGGCCGCCCGTTATGGCAGACCGGCATCGCTTCTCACAGCACCCCGTGGTCGGCGGGCAATGTGATTTTTGTGCTGTCGGATACTAACGATGTCGCTGCCGTGTTTAAGCGTGATGGCTCCATCCGTTGGGCCAGCTCACTCTCCGCGCGTGAAAAAGACGCCTCCGGGCGTGATAAAACCCCACCACTCTATGGCCCCATCCTTTCCGCCAACACCGTGCTCGTCGTCGATGGGCTAGGCAACCTCGTGAGCTTTAACCCCGGCACTGGCGAGCGCATCAGCAGCTTCGAACTCACCCGCGGCATCGTCACCGCCCCGATTGTTGCTAACGGCGCGATGTATGTGGTCACGAAAAACGGAAAATTGTTTAAGTATTATTGATTGCGCCCAGCGATTTCTGCTGAAATCGCTATGGCGCGTGCTACCGCAGCTCATGGCTGGCTCGGTCTACTGACCTCGCTTCTTATTCCTTATCTCCTGCGCTTCGGGCTCGCCATGGAAGGCTACGCAAGGATACTAATGAGCGACTGGGCTCGCTTACGCTACGAATGGATAATCATCAACGGCTTTGTTTAGCGCAGCGTTGCCTGCGCACCATCCATACCCTCTCACTTGTCACCCCGTCTTTATGACGGGGTCCAGCTTTCTTGAAAAAGACGCTACGCACTATCCAAGCCCCCTAACTTCGTGACATCCCGCCAAAACCTTGCTACATGCGACCATTCACGATTCACCATTCACGATTCACCCCCTTATGCATCTTCCCCTGATTGCCATCATTGGCCGCCCGAATGTCGGCAAATCCACCCTGTTTAACCGCCTGGTGGGCAAAAAACTCGCGCTTGTCGATGACCAGCCCGGCGTCACGCGTGATAGGCGTTATGCGGATGCATCGCTTGCCGACCTTCGCTTTCGCGTCATTGATACCGCCGGGATGGAAGAAGCCCCCGAGGCGGCGCTCGCCACCCGCATGTTCGACCAGACCAAAGCCGCGATGGATGAGGCGGATGTGCTACTCTTCGTCATCGATGTGCGCGCGGGCGTCACCCCGATCGATGAACATTTCGCCAAGCTCGTGCGCCGTTCATCGAAGCCCGTCATCATGGTGGGCAACAAGGCGGAATCGAACCGCGTCACCGCCTCAAGCGATATATACACGCTTGGTTTCAAGGAAATGTGCCTGATCTCCGCCGAGCATGGCGAGGGCCTAGGCGAGCTGTATGAAGCGCTAGCGCCCTATGTAGACACCAGTTCCCAGTCGCCAGTCGCCAGCAAGAAAAAAGTAAATAAGCGCGCAGCTAAAAAAGCCGCCGAACGCGGCGAGGCCGAAGAGGAAGAGACCTTACTGGCGACTGGCGACTGGGAACTGGCGACTGGAAAACCCATCAATCTAGTCATTCTCGGCCGCCCGAATGCCGGCAAATCCACCCTCATCAACGCCCTGATTGGCGAAGACCGCCTGCTGGTCGGGCCTGAGGCTGGCATCACCCGCGATGCCATCACCATCCCCTTTGATTACCATGGCACGCAGTTTAACCTGTGCGACACCGCCGGCATGCGCAAACGCGCCAATGTGCAAGGCAAAATCGAGAAGCTGGCGGTCAGTGATTCCATCCGCGCGCTCACCTTCGCCGAGGTCGTCGTCATCCTGATCGATGCCACCATTCCGCTTGAAAAGCAGGATGCCACACTTGCCTCCCTCGTCGAGCGCGAGGGCCGCGCCTGCGTCATTGGCCTCAATAAATGGGATTTGATTCCCCAAACCGCGCGCAAAGAATTGCTCGAGGAAATTGACTACATGCTGGGCAAGCAACTCGCACAGTTGCACGGCATCACCGTGGCCCCCGTTTCGGCCATCAAAAAGACTGGGCTCGATGCGCTCATGAATGCCTGCCTCACCGCCCACGGGGTATGGAACAAGCGCGTGCCCACAGCCGAAATGAACCGCTGGCTCGAGACCACTATGGCGCATCACAGCCCGCCGCTGGTGAAGGGCCGCCGCCTTAAGATCAAATACATCACGCAGGTAAAATCACGCCCGCCGACCTTCCACCTGTTTTGCAACATGGCGGATGAATTTCCCGGCTCCTACCTCAAATATCTGGTGCATGGCCTGCGCACCACATTCGCCTTGAACGGCACACCCATTCGCCTGATTCTCAAGGAATCAAACAACCCATTCGCGAAGAATAAGAAACGAGTGAATCATTAGATGATTACTGAAGGGGGCATCGCCCCCTACGCTTTGCTTACCCCCTCCGAGCTTCGCCCGGCTCGCTTACGCTACGCACCGATAACCATCTGCTATTCATTTATTCATGTCCCCCACGCTGATGCTTCCCCCTGCCCTTCGGGCTCGCCATGGAAGGCTACGCGGTATCCAAAACTCCTCTTGTCACCCCGTCTTTATGACGGGGTCCAGCTTTCTTAAATCGATGCGCCGATGCGACGTGCCCCTTTCAATCCTCAGCATTGATGCTATATCCAACCTATGACTGAGCCCGCTATCGACATCCGCGATCTTCGCAAAACCTACCGCGACCGCAAATCGGGCGAGGAGAAGACCGCCCTGCATGGCATCAACCTCACCATCCCGCGTGGCGCGTTCTTTGGCCTTTTAGGCCCCAATGGTGCCGGCAAATCCACCCTTATCAACATCATGGCGGGCACGGTGCTCAAAACTTCGGGCAGTGTCAGCATTTGCGGGCATGACCTCGACGGCGATGTACGTGGCGCCAAACGCGCCATTGGCATTGTGCCGCAGGAACTGGTGCTTGATACCTTCTTCACCGTGCGTCAGGCGCTTGAAATTACCGCGGGCTATTACGGTATCCCAAAAGCGCAGCGTCGCACCGATGAAATCATCGACGCCATGGGCCTGCGCGACAAGGCTGACCAACCCAGCCGCCGCCTTTCGGGTGGCATGCGCCGCCGACTGTTGATTGGTAAGGCGCTGGTGCACACGCCCGAGGTGCTGGTGCTCGATGAGCCCACCGCCGGGGTGGATGTGGAGCTGCGCCGCAGCTTGTGGGAATATGTGCGCAAGCTCAATGCGGCGGGTACCACCATTTTGCTCACCACCCATTACCTCGAGGAGGCCGAGGAGCTGTGCGACGAAATCGCCATCATCCACAAAGGCCAAATCATCAAGCGTGACACGAAAGATAACCTCATGCATGGGGTGGATAGCAAAGAGGTGGTCTTCACGCTTGCCAGCCCCATTTCCGAGGTGCCAACACCGTTAACCGATCTTCAGGCCTGTGCCCGTGATGGCAAGCTCGTGGTGAAATATCAGCCCAGTAAAGCCGCGATCAGCGATATCCTTGCCCGCATCGCCTCCGCCGGCCTCATGATTACTGACCTTTCGACAAATGAAGTCGAATTAGAAGACCTCTTCATTGCGCTCACCAGCGATAAAGCGGCTTAGCGTTAAGCGCTTCGCGCCTGACGAGGGCGCTTCGCACGGATAATCACAACCGATTGAGTAAGCCGCACAAGCGTCATTGCACTATTTCTTAGAAAGCATTGGCTGGGTGGGCCAGATGCTAGGAGCGCTTGCCTTGAGGACAACCCGGAGTGTAGCAGCGCTACATGAGGATTTGGCCGAAAGGACGCGACGCCGCAGATGGTCCGCGCAGCCAATGCTAAATATGAATCGCGCGGCCTGCGACGGCGAAGGCGGCTTCTTTCACCGCCTCATTATACGTCGGGTGGGCGTGGCAGGTGCGGGCAATATCTTCACTACTCGCACCGAACTCCATCGCGATGCACACTTCGTGGATCATGTTCCCCGCTTGCGGGCCAATGATGTGCACGCCAAGCACCTCATCCGTCTTCGCATCGGCGAGGATTTTCACCAGGCCATCCGTCTGCCCCGTCGCGCGGGCGCGGCTGTTGGCGAGGAACGGGAATTTGCCGACCTTATAGGCCACATTCGCGGCCTTGAGCTCTTCTTCCGTTTTACCCACATTCGCAAGTTCCGGGTGGGTATAGACCACGCCCGGGATGGTGTTGTAATTCACATGCGGCTTTTGCCCGGCAATAAATTCGGCCACGGCTACCCCTTCATCCTCGGCCTTGTGCGCAAGCATCGGCCCGGCGATCACATCCCCAATCGCGTAAATATTCGGCACCGCGGTTTGCCAATGGGCGTTGGTGTCGATCTGCCCGCGTTTGTTGGTGGTCAGGCCCACATTCTCAAGGCCTAATTTATCGGTGTACGCACGGCGACCCACGGCCACCAGCACCACATCTGCCTTCAGCGTTTCTGCGGCGCCACCAGCGGCTGGTTCAAACGTTACATCCACACCTGATTTGCTTGGCACAGCACTCGTCACCTTCTGGCCGAGCTTGAATTCGATGCCTTGCTTCTCGAGGATTTTTTGGAAGTTTTTAGCAATCTCGGCATCGAGCCCCGGGGTGATGCGGTCGAGATATTCAAGCACCGTCACTTTCGCGCCCAAACGCTTCCACACCGAGCCAAGCTCGAGGCCAATCACACCCGCACCAATCACCACCAGGTGCTTGGGCACAGCGCTCAATTCCAGCGCGCCGGTGGAGGATACAATCTGTTTCTCATCGATCGTGATGCCGTTCAACGGTGTCACTTCCGAACCCGTCGCAATCACGATGTTTTTCGCGGCGTATGTTGTGCCCTCGACACTCACTTCGTTTTTGCCCGTGATAATGCCGTGGCCCTTGATGTAGGTGACCTTGTTTTTCTTGAACAAACCCTCGATGCCTTGGGTGAGCTTACTCACCACATCGCTCTTACGCGCCATCATTTGTTTCAGGTTCAGCTTCACCGAACCATCAATCCCGTGCTCGGCAAAATGCGTGTTCGCGTCCTCGAACTTCTCGCTGCTTTCAAGCAATGCTTTGCTTGGAATACAACCGACATTCAGGCAGGTGCCGCCGAGTGCGCCGCGCTTCTCCACGCAGGCGACTTTCATGCCCAGTTGCGCCGCGCGAATGGCTGCCACATAGCCGCCCGGGCCACCACCAATGATGATTACGTCAAATTGTTCGGTCATAAATTCCTCAATTTATTGCGTTTGCGCCTATTTACGCCTCACCGAGCACTGATGCAAGTGTCATGAAATCTTCATTATTTATTAGTGTTGGTTTGTTATCTTTCTAAGCATGTTCAGAAAAAGACAACCGCCAATGCTTCTATCCATTACGTCTGTGGTGGAGGAAGATATGGCTCAAATAAACAAAAACCTGAATGGTCTTCGCGCGCTAGCAAAAGAAGAAACGGGGAGGGATTTCCGCTACGCTGACGAGGCACCATTGCGCATACAGCCGTGGGCCAACAAAGCAGATCTTATTGCCGATTTATTGCACGGTTTGGGTTGTATGGCTGTTGTAAGCGAAATTGTAGATAGCCAATTACTAGATCCTAGCACCCGTCAGAAGTCCGAGTGGCTAATGCACGAAATCACCTATCAACTTAATCAGCTTACAGATGCTGGCTTTTTTACTCAGGCGGATATTCCAAAGGGATTTAAGCCCGATAGGCCAATATCTCGCGAGGACGTGCTGAGCGACTATCAAGATTGGGCTATGAATAAGGCAACCGAAATCGATGCTAGCGACGCCTCACTGCATGGAACCATCTCAGACAGATCTAGCAAAGTAAAACGCTAGAGCCCCAGCAGCAACCGGCGTGGATCTTCCACGGCCTGTTTCACCTTCACAAGGAAGGTCACCGATTCAGCACCGTCGATGATACGGTGGTCATAGCTCATGGCCACATACATCATGGGGCGAATGACGATCTCACCTTTCACCACCACCGGGCGCTCCTCGGTTTTGTGCATACCGAGAATGGCTGATTGTGGCGGGTTCACAATCGGCGTGCTCATCAGCGAGCCATAGGTGCCGCCGTTGGAGACCGTGTAGGTGCCGCCGGTCATATCGGCCATGCTGAGGCTCCCATCGCGCGCTTTTTGCGCGAACATCGCAATATCTTTCTCGATTTGTGCGAGGGATTTTTTATCGCAATCGCGCACCACGGGCACGACGAGGCCGTTCGGGCCACCGACGGCGACACCGATATCGTAGTAGTTTTTGTAGATGATTTCATCGCCAGAAATTTCGGCATTCACGGCCGGAATTTGCTTGAGCGCATTCACCACCGCTTTCACGAAGAAGCCCATGAAGCCAAGCTTGATGCCGTGCTTTTTCTCGAACTCTTCTTTGTATTCGTTCCGAAGCGCAATGATGTTGCTCATGTCGATTTCGTTGAAGGTGGTGAGAATCGCCGCCGTGTTTTGCGATTCCTTAAGGCGCCGAGCAATCGTCTGACGCAGCTTGGTCATCTTCACGCGCTCTTCGCGCGGGCCAACCGCTGGGCTTGCCGCAAAACCATCGCCTTCAAGGGCGGTCAATACATCTGCTTTTTTCAAGCGGCCATCTTTGCCAGTGCCAGCAATGGCGGCTGGGTTCACGTGCGGGTTTTCTGCCAGCATTTTTTGCACCGCCGGGCCCGAAGAAGTTATGGGTTGTGAGTCGTGAGTCGTAAGCGGTGCCGCTGCGACAGCAGGCGCTGAAACAACAGGGGCCTTCGCTTCTTCCTTGCTCACGACTGACGACTGAGAACTCACGACTCCCTTCGCGCCCACTTCAATGTTGCCCAGCAGCGAGCCAACGCCCACCGTGGCGCCTTGTTTCACGGCATGGTCCTTGAGCACACCGGCGGCAGGTGCATTCACCTCGATGGTGACCTTGTCGGTCTCAAGCTCCACCAGTGGCTCATCGGCTTTCACCGCATCACCGGGTTGTTTGAACCATTTTGCCACCGTTGCTTCGGTCACGGATTCACCAAGGGTTGGGACGATAATTTCGCCGGCCATATACTTCTCCTATGCTTTCTTTTTCTGTTTTTCCTGTGCGGCATCAAGTGTGAGGGCATCGGCAATCACCGCCGCCTGCTCACGCTGATGCAGTTTCATGTAGCCTGCCGCTGGGCTTGCGGCTTCTTTACGGCCGATGTAGCGAATGCGGTTCGTACCACGACCAATCGCATCCATCACCTCGCCGATGCGTGGGCCAATGAAGCGCCATGCACCCATGTTCTCGGGCTCTTCCTGTGCCCATGCCACTTGCGCATTGGGGTATTTCTTGAGGGCGGCAGTAATTTCATTGGCCGGGAAGGGGTAATATTGCTCGACCCTTACAATCGCAATATCATCGATGTTCTTCTCGCGGCGCGCTTCGAGGAAATCGTAATACACCTTACCCGAGGTGAAGATCAGACGCTTGACGTTCGCATCTTTCGTGAGCGTGTCGATCTCTGGAATCACGCGCTCGAAATGCGTGCCGGGCGCAAAATCCTTGAGGTTCGAAACGCACAATTTATGACGCAGCAGCGATTTTGGTGTCATCACGATGAGTGGCTTACGGAATTTACGCACCATCTGGCGGCGCAGGGCATGGAACATGTTGGCAGGGGTCGTAATGTTCACGACCTGCATGTTGTCTTCCCCACAGAGCTGCAAGAAGCGCTCGAGGCGTGCCGAGCTATGCTCAGGCCCTTGGCCCTCATAGCCATGCGGCAGCAGCATCACAAGGCCCGACATGCGCAGCCATTTGATTTCGCCGCTGGCGATAAACTGGTCGATGACCATTTGCGCGCCGTTCGCAAAATCCCCGAACTGGCCTTCCCACAGGGTCAGCGCCTGCGGCTCGGCCAGTGAGTAGCCATATTCAAAGCCAAGCACCGCCAGCTCCGAGAGCGAGGAATCATGCACTTCATAACGCGCCTGACCTTCGGCCACATGGTTGAGTGGCACATAGCGATCTTCGGTTTCCTGGTCGATCCAGACCGAATTGCGGTGGCTGAACGTGCCACGGCCGGAATCCTGACCCGTCAAGCGCACGGGAATCCCCTCGGCGACGAGCGATGCAAACGCCAGCGCCTCACCCGTTCCCCAGTCAATGCCTTCACCGGTGGCAAGCATTTCTTCCTTGCGCTTCAAAATGCGGTCAAGCTGACGGATGAGGTGGAACCCTTGCGGAATCTCACATAGTTTCGCGCCATAGGCTTTGAGTTTTTTCGTATCAACACCCGTGTCTGGCTCGCTGCCAAGGCCAGATTCAGCCTTCACAAAGCCGCTCCATTTGCCCTCAAGCCAGTTCGCCTTGTTGGGCTTGAACAGCTTGCCCGCTTCATATTCCTTGTTGAAATGCTGGTTGAGCGCTTCTGCCTCTTTTGCGATATCCGCTTCGCTCATCACGCCTTCAGCAATCAAGCGTTTGCCATAAATATGCGCGGGCAGCATTTTTTTGCTGATGATCTTATACATCAGCGGCTGCGTGTACATCGGCTCGTCGCCCTCGTTATGGCCATATTTGCGGTAACAAATAATATCCACCACCGAATCACGCCCAAACGCTTGGCGGAATTCTGTCGCAAGCGTGCAGCAGAACACCACCGCCTCGGGGTCATCCCCGTTCGCATGGAAGATCGGCGCTTGAATCATTTTCGCGACATCGGTCGGGTAGGGCGTGAAGCGCGAATATTTCGGCGCGGTGGTAAAGCCGATCTGGTTGTTCACGACCACATGCACGGTGCCGCCGGTGCGGTAGCCGCGCAGCTCGGCGAGCGATAGGGTTTCAGGCACCGAGCCTTGGCCGGCAAATGCCGCATCGCCATGCAGCGTCAGCGCCATCACGCGCTTCCTGTCATCGTCGTTTTTCTGGTCTTGTTTCGCGCGCACTTTGCCCACCACCACGGGGTTGACAATCTCAAGGTGCGAGGGGTTCGCGGTCAGCGACAAATGCATCGATTTGCCATTGGCCATCGTGCGGTCATGGCTTGCACCGAGGTGATATTTCACATCGCCTGAGCTATCGATATTCTCGGGGAAATCGAGGTTGCCGTTGAAGATGGAAAGCAGTTCAGAGTATGGCTTGCCCATGATGCTGGTGAGCACATTCATACGCCCACGGTGCGGCATGCCGATGACAATTTCATCAACACCCACATTGCTCGCGGTCTCCAAAATCGCGACAAGACCGGGGACCATCGCGTCCCCACCTTGGATGGAAAAGCGCTTCATGCCGGTATATTTCACCTGCACAAATTCCTCAAAGGCCTCGACTTCAAGCAGGGTTTTTAAAATACCCTTCTTCACCTCGGGCGAGAAATTGGGCTTGCCCGCCGCGGCCTCGATGCGGCTTTGCACCCACTCGCGTTGCGCAGGGTCTTGGATGTGCATGAACTCGACGCCGAAGCTGCCCGAATAGGTCGCCTGTAAAATGCCCACGATTTCACGCAAGGTTGCGCGCTCGCGGCCCAAATTGCCGCCGAGGTAAATGCTGCGGTCCATGTCGGCATCCGAAAAGCCGTAGGTTTTGGGGTCAAGGTCGGCGTGCATTTTGGGCTGCTCAATGCCGAGCGGATCGAGCGTCGCCAGCAAATGGCCGCGCACACGATACGCGCGGATGAGCTGCTGGGCTTGCAGCGCGCGCAGCGCTTCTTCCTGAATTTGTGCGGTGCTGGGTGCCGCCGCAGGGGCACCTTTGCCCGCTTTGTCCGCCGCGGGTTTTGCTGGCGCATCCGGGTCGGGTTGGCCGATCACGCCAAGTGGCGCTTGGTTCCATGAAATTTGGGGTGCAACAGTATCGCCAAGGCTACCAAAAAAGCGCTGCCAGCTCGCATCGACGCTCGCAGGGTTGCTCACATAGCGCGCATATAATTCTTCGATAAAGGCGGCATTCGCGCCATAAAGATAGGAATTTTCAAGGAAATCCTGTGCCATAACGACCCATAAACCTACACTGTTGCGTTGCCCCGGTTTTTAGGCGCGAAGTCGGCGCAAGGCAAGCGCTTTGTACGGATTTTTTGGGTTTATGCGTCATTCAAAAGGTTAATTCTTCGCAATATATTTCCTCGTAAATCAACGCAGCACTTGACACAAATCGTGAGCACAAGCCTGGCATCTAGTCTGCGCTTGAAACAGCCAAATGATTTGGATAAACTGTTGGTTATGAAAATCACGACGCAACGCAGCGCCTTTAGCCTTGTCGAGCTATCTATTGTGCTTGTCATTTTGGGCCTGTTGGTGGGTGGCGTGCTCTCGGGCCAAAGCCTCATTCGCGCAGCCGAGCTGCGCAGCGTTGCTGCCGATTTTTCGCGTTACCATGCCGCCATCCGCACCTTTCAGGACAAATATTTCGCCCTACCAGGGGACATGACCAACGCAACCGCTTTTTGGGGCTTCGCCGCTGGCACCGTGGGCAACGATGCTGCCTGTTTCAATGCCAGCCAGACTGGTCAAGGCACCTGCAACGGGAATGGCGATGGGGATCTGGTAGGCGCCACTGCTTCAGCCAACAACCCGCAAGGAGAGACATTTCACGCGTGGAAACAACTCGCCAATGCGGGTCTTATTGAGGGAAGCTATACAGGTTTTCCAAAAACCTCTGGTGCATATAATCCGGATCTTGGCGTTAACGTTCCGCGAGGCCGATTAAGTAATTCAGGCTATTTCCTCTGGACTGGTGCAAACGGATACGTTGATGTTAATTGGTATCCTTCAAAAGCAGGCACTATTATTTTTTTCGGCTCTCCTACTGGCGGCCTCACCGATGGACCCGCACTTAAACCCGAAGAAGCCTGGAACCTCGATACCAAACTCGACGACGGAAAAGCCGGTCTTGGCTCCGTACGAACCTATAAAATGGGAAGCACTGCTACCCCCAACTGCACGGATGGTACCGACCCCAACACATCGAATTATAGGCTGTCTTTTACGTCTGTCGCTTGTAATAGCTACATGTTCATCAACTGATACCTTAACCAAAAATAAAGGGGCGCATGTGCGCCCCTTTGTTTTTTAGTCTCAATGGATCCCGGTGTTGCTCACGCAAACCGGGATGACACACTTAGTTTTCTTTGTCATTCCCGCGAAAGCGGGAATCTCCTTCGCTTTTTCACGGTGTGCGGCTCGAGATCCCGGTATTTGCGTAAACGCAAAACCGGGATGACGGATTCATAAGCGCGTAAACGCGCTAACTCAAATCCGTCACTTCCCGAGTAATTCCTTCATGGTGCGGCCCATATGACCCGGGTTATCGCACACTTTAATGCCGGCGGATTTCATGGCTTCGATTTTGTCCTCAGCGCCGCCTTTGCCGCCCGAGACAATTGCCCCAGCATGGCCCATGCGGCGGCCCGGAGGGGCCGTGCGCCCGGCAATGAAGCCGACCACGGGCTTTTTAACTTTCGATTTTTTCAGGAATTCCGAGGCCATTTCCTCGGCATCGCCGCCGATTTCACCGATCATGATGATGGCGTCCTTCTCATCATCCGCCAAGAACATCTCGAGCACATCGGTATGGTTGGTGCCGTTCACGGGGTCACCACCAATGCCGACACAGCTTGATTGCCCAAGGCCCACCGCCGTGGTTTGGCCCACCGCTTCATAGGTCAGGGTGCCCGAGCGGCTCAAAATTCCAATGCGGCCTTTTTTGTGGATGTGGCCGGGCATGATACCGATTTTACATTCTTCCGGCGTAATCACGCCCGGGCAGTTTGGCCCAATCAGGCGGGTTTTGCTGCCACTGAGTGCACGTTTCACCTTCACCATGTCCAGCACCGGAATGCCTTCGGTGATGCAGATCGCAAGTTCAATCTCGGCGTCAATCGCTTCCAAAATCGCATCCGCAGCAAAACGCGGCGGCACATAAATCACGCTCGCGTTGGCGCCGGTTTTCGCTTTCGCGTCATGCACCGTGTTGAATACGGGCAGCTCCAAATGCTTGGTGCCACCTTTGCCCGGCGTCACGCCACCGACCATTTTGGTGCCATACGCAATTGCTTGCTCACTGTGGTAGGTGCCCTCGCGGCCGGTGAAGCCCTGACAGATGACTTTGGTATTTTTATTGATGAGAATGGACATAGTCGCTTCGCTCCTAGGTTTCAGGTTCCAGGTTTCGGGGTTTCAGCGCGAGTTCCTGGAACCTGGAACCCGACACCTCGAACCCGCTACGCTGCTTGTTTCTTCACGTTCGCCGTAATCTTGTCGGCGGCGTCGGCCAAATCATCGGCGGCCACAATTGGTAAGCCGCTGGTTGCCAGCATTTTCTTGCCGAGCTCCACATTCGTGCCTGCTAAACGCACCACCAGTGGCACACTCAAGCTCACTTCACGCGCCGCAGCAATAATACCCTCAGCAATAATATCGCAGCGCATGATGCCACCGAAAATGTTGACGAGAATGCCTTCGACATTCGGGTCACTCAAAATCAGTTTGAAGGCCTCGGTCACTTTTTCTTTGCTCGCACCACCGCCCACATCGAGGAAGTTTGCAGGCTCGCCGCCATAGAGCTTGATGATGTCCATG
>CAZOFC010000020.1:0-17692 GCA_964578965.1 uncultured Azospirillum sp. | reverse complement strand
GGGGTCACGACTTCGACCTTCATGATAGGCTCAAGCAGTTTTGGACCGGCCTTCGCCATGCCTTCACGGAACGCAGCGCGCGCCGCAATCTCGAATGCGAGAGCCGACGAATCCACATCGTGGTACGCGCCATCCACCAGCGTTGCTTTGAAATCGATGGTTGGGAAGCCTGCAATCACGCCCGAACCGAGCATCGAGGTGAGGCCTTTTTCCACACCTGGGATATATTCCTTCGGTACCGAACCACCGACGGTTTTGTTCTCGAACACAAAGCCCGACCCTGGCGGCAGGGGTTCGAAATCGATGATGACGCGTGCGAACTGACCCGAACCACCCGACTGTTTCTTGTGCGTGTAGTCTTCCTGGTACGGACGGCTGATGGTCTCGCGGTAGGCCACTTGTGGCTCACCCACGTTTGCATCCACTTTGTAGGTACGGCGCAGAATATCGACTTTAATATCGAGGTGCAGCTCGCCCATGCCTTTAAGGATGGTCTGGCCAGTCTCGTGATCGGTCGATACGCGGAACGATGGATCCTCCGCCGCAAGCTTGCTGAGCGCAACACCGAGCTTCTCTTGGTCGGCCTTCGATTTTGGCTCGATGGCAAGCTCGATCACAGGCTCAGGGAATTCCATGCGCTCGAGAATCACTTGCTTGTCAGGGTTGCACAGCGTGTCGCCGGTGCGGGTGTCTTTGAGACCCGCGAGGGCAACGATATCGCCTGCGTAGGCTTCTTTGATGTCCTCACGGCTGTTCGCGTGCATCAGCAGCATACGGCCCACGCGCTCTTTTTTGTCACGCGTTGAGTTGGCGACCGAGGTACCCGACGACAGAACGCCCGAGTAGATACGGCAGAAGGTGATCGAGCCGACGAATGGGTCATCCATGATTTTGAAGGCAAGCATCGAGAGCGGCTCAGCATCATCCGGCTTACGGGTGATGACTTTTGGCTCTTCGCCTTCTTTGCTGTTGGGGTCGATACCGTCCATCGCGCCGCGATCAAGCGGGGTTGGCAGGTAGTCAACGACTGCATCAAGCAACGTCTGTACGCCCTTGTTTTTGAACGCCGAACCGCACAGGATTGGCACGAATGCAAACTTCACGGTGCCTTTACGGATGCACTTCTTGAGATCCGCCATCGATGGCTCTTTACCATCGAGGTAATCAGCAAGCAGCTTGTCGTCCTGCTCTACTGCAGTCTCAACGAGCTTCTCGCGGTATTCTTTGGCTTTCGCCGCGTATTCAGCAGGAATCTCGACTTCATCGAATTTCGCGCCGAGCTCTTCCCCACCCCAAACGATGGCTTTCATTTTCACGAGGTCGATCACGCCCTGGAAATGCTCTTCGCTACCGATAGGAAGCTGGATCACCAGCGGCGTTGCACCGAGGCGGTCGATGATCATGTCCACGCAACGGTAGAAATCAGCACCGATACGGTCCATTTTGTTTACAAAGCAAATACGCGGCACGCCGTATTTGTCGGCCTGACGCCATACGGTCTCCGATTGTGGCTCAACGCCGGCGACGGAGTCGAATACGGTCACGGCACCATCGAGGACGCGCATCGAGCGCTCTACTTCAATGGTGAAGTCTACGTGGCCGGGGGTATCGATGATGTTAATGCGGTACTGCTCGCCATTCATGTTCCAAAAGCAGGTGGTCGCCGCCGAGGTAATCGTAATACCGCGCTCTTGCTCTTGCTCCATCCAGTCCATCGTGGCCGCACCTTCGTGCACTTCACCGATTTTGTGGCTTTTGCCGGTGTAGTACAAAATGCGCTCAGTGGTCGTCGTCTTGCCCGCATCGATGTGCGCGCAGATACCAATGTTGCGATAGTGACTTAACTGTGTTGAACGTGGCATAAACTCTCTGATTCCCTGACTATTTTTTCTGACCGACTACCACTTGTAATGGCTGAATGCCTTGTTCGCATCCGCCATACGGTGGGTATCTTCACGCTTCTTCACCGCGTTGCCACGGCCGGAAGCTGCATCCATGATCTCGCCAGCCATGCGCTGACGGGTGGTTTTTTCGCCGCGGTTACGCAGCGCAATGATCAACCAGCGAATGGCGAGCGCCTGACGACGCTTGCTGCGCACTTCGGTTGGCACTTGGTAGGTTGCACCACCGACGCGGCGCGAACGCACTTCAACGGTTGGGCCAACATTCTCAAGCGCATCGGTGAATACCGCGATGGGATCCTTACCGGTTTTTTGGGCAATGATATCGAATGCACCGTAAACGATGCTCTCGGCAGCCGATTTCTTCCCATCGTACATGAGGGTGTTCATGAACTTGCCGACCACATGGTTGTGGAACTTGGGATCCGGCAGGGTGACGCGTTCTTTAGCAGCGTGACGACGTGACATAGTAACTCCTCAAACCTATTTCGGACGTTTCGCGCCGTAATGCGAACGACGCTTGCGGCGTTTAGCAATACCCTGCGTATCGAGGGTACCGCGAATGATGTGGTAACGAACACCGGGCAAATCTTTTACGCGGCCGCCGCGGATGAGCACGACCGAGTGCTCCTGCAGGTTGTGGCCCTCACCCGGGATGTAACCGATGACCTCAAAGCCATTCGTCAGGCGAATTTTCGCCACTTTACGAAGTGCGGAGTTTGGTTTTTTCGGGGTAGTGGTGTAAACGCGGGTGCAAACGCCACGCTTTTGCGGGCATGCTTCCATCGCAGGGACTTTGTCACGCGCCTTTTGCGGGTGACGGCCTTTGCGAACCAACTGGTTGATTGTTGGCATGTGTCAGTCCTCTTTCTTATCCGCTCGTATTCCGGTTACTGTGCCGAAGGAGCGATAGGTTAGCTGTTTGGATTGCATCGCAGCGAACTGCCAAGCGATGCGCTCCATTAACCCGAGCGAAAAGGCGCTGAAACACTGGAGTTTTTGTAGTAACATGCCGAGTATTTTTTGCGACGCAGTCCGTCGGGAGCGCGCTTTATAAGGAGGGATTGGGCCCACGTCAAGCACGAATTTGAAGAATTTTTCATACCCTCTAACCAAGGCAATGCACATTCGTAACCGGGCTTATCCGCGAGCCTGCCAAATACCCCGTATGCTATAATAGCCAAACCAGCATATTGCAGTCGATTTTCATTGCAATTGCTGCGTAATTCACTAGATTTACACGCTACTACTTCGCACGGCAGTGGTTAACCACAATAACAACAATAAAAACGAAGCGAATACTTTAGGTGTGTAATGCGTAAAGTGACGGTCAAGCCGATCATGATATCGCCGGTTCCAGCCGTGGCTCAAGCCCCAGCCGCCCGCCCAATTAGCGTGAAGCGCCTGGCAAGGCTGCGCCTGAACTGGTTTGTCGTGGGCTCGGTATTTGGCGTGGGCCTATCGTTTTTCATGAACTTTGTGGTCGCTGCCGTTATTGTGCCAAGCTACGAAGCCGTGGTTGCACGCACAACGCCCCTGAAAATTACCGAGACGAAAACCGAATTGGCCGCCACCAGCCTTCCTGCCACCCCAGCGACTGAGGCGCAACCACGCGCCGAAGCGACTGCCCCAGCCATAGCGGCCGAGCCCGCCCCCCTCACCTACCCACGCACGGTGGCGCTCAAAATGGGCAAAGGCGATACCTTGCTTGATTTGCTGATTGCCAACCGCGTCCAAAACAGTGAAGCGCATGATATCATTAACGCACTGAAATCAAAAATGAATCCTCAAAATCTGCGGGTGGGTCAGCGCATTTCTGTCACCCTCGACCGCCACGAAAAACTGGGCGATGCCGCCGCCGTGCGCGAGCTGGCCATTAAGCTGCCGAATCTTTCCGTCATCGAGCTTGAGCGCTTGCAGGCGGGTGGGTTCAACGTCGCCGCGACGGAAGAAACCTCGACCGCCAAAACCTTCCGCGGCTATGGCAAGGTGAAGTCGAGCATTCTGCAAGCAGGTGCGTCGGGCGGCATTCCCGCCACCGCGATGCGTGAAGTCATCAAGGCCTTCAGCTACGACATCGACTTCCAGCGCGAAATCCACCCCGGCGACAGCATCGAAGTGCTCATCGACCGCACCAAGGCCAAGAACGGCAGCTACACGACCAATGGCGGCACCGTGCGCTATGCCGCACTCACCCTGCGTGGCAAGAAGCACGAGATCTTCCGCTTCAAAAATAGCTTTGGCGAAATGGCCTGGTTCGATGGCAAGGGCAACAGCATCAAAAAATCCCTCCTGCGCACGCCGGTGGATGCCGTGCATATCACGAGCGGGTTTGGCATGCGCACCCACCCCATCAAGGGTTATAGCAAAATGCATAAAGGCGTTGATTTTGGCGCCAGCCAAGGCACGCCCATTATGGCGGCGGGGGATGGGGTCGTCACCTTCAAAGGCTGGCAAGGCGGCTACGGCAATTTCGTGACCATCAAGCATAACGATAAATACGAAACCGCCTATGGCCATATCAGCCGCTTTGGGCCAATCAGTGTTGGCGCGCGCGTCAAGCAAGGGCAAGTGATTGCCTATGTTGGCTCAACCGGCATGTCAACCGGCCCGCACCTGCATTACGAGGTGCGCGAGAATAGCGCGCAGGTCAATCCCGTATCCAAACAATTCAATATGGCTGCGGGCTTAAGCGGCAAATCCCTCGCCGCCTTCAAAACCGCGAAACAAAGCGCGCTCAACGAACTTGCAAGCCTTGCCAAAGGCAATGCACCCGCACAAGTGGCAAGCCGCTAGGCCCTCTCTTTGCCTTCAGGTTCATGCACCGCTGAGCGGACTTTAGCGGCGGCACGCGCAATATCTGGCATCAGCAGGGGATTGATGTGGGCAGCGATGTGGTTTGGTTCAACCAAGCGCTGCCAGAGTGTTGGCTTCGATTTGGGGGTAGGAAACATATCCTCAATCGGCCCCACACGAGGGTGATCTTCCCACGGATGCCACATTTCACCTACCGTTCCTGCGGTAAGGTCTAGATGCGCCGGCGGATTGTCAGCGATAGCTGTCGTTTGAGGATCATCTAAAAGTGGGCTGTGTATATTAGCGATGTGGTGATGCACAATGTCAGTTGCTATCAACGCACTAGTCACGCGACACCCGCCTGAAGGTGCCTTGCCCCAATGCAGTTGCGGAGCATTAATTACTGCCTCTAGCTGATGGGCAAACGTGCCATGAACTTGACTTGGATGGCGCTCTGGAAGCTTTGGCTTCTTATTTGCAATCCCGCTTGTATGTAAACTGCCACCAATGGTCAGGCGGTTACCTTTCCCCGCCAAAGCGGTAAACAATGTGGCGCTTAGTCCATCACTGGTGAGTTTTCCGGCGATAATTTTTTGATGGCCAAGCTTAACCAAATCCTCAATAGGCTTCAACTTCGCTGCGTAATTCGTTATTTTGGGCTTTTGGGCATGTAAATTCAGCAGCCAATCCACTTCCCCAATTAACCATGCGAACCGGTCAGTCGGGTTTCCAAAGGATTCAAAATATATCATTGGATGCTGGCGTGACAATTTAGCCAGCTCTTCAACGCTCACGCCCTGTTGATTTGCAAAATATTCCCTTGCAATAGCTAATTCTCTCATATTGGTCTTGAGACCACTTAGATATTGCCGAAACGTATTGCGGCTGTCATATGTCACCACATCGATGCCTGCATCCATCGCGGCGATGGCAAGCTCGGCCCTTGCAAGCGCGCTTTCTCTATACTCAGGCCCAGCATCTGCATACGTCAAAAAAACTGCCCTAAGATATTCCCGCGCTGTTTCTTTATTTCCAAGCTCTGTCTCAAGCGTTCCGTCCTGATAGGCCCAGAGGAATACGTTAAACCAAGCAAGCTTCTCTATCCCGATGGTTTGTATGCCATAGCAATCCTTCATCTCGCCTAAATGCTGGCGCAGCCATTCCATGTGCTCTTTCACAATATGCGTTTCCCCAAGCGCCAGCGTGTGACTGCGGCCATCCATTGGTAGAGCATTAGCCAAAAACTCCGCAAATGCAGCCGGCATCGCCTCAACATCGCCCTTTTCGCGGGGGGCAGACGTGGGGTGGGCGCTATCGGGCGAATGGCTCATGACATCACTCTAGCGCCTAGGAGTTAATTTAGTGTTACTCGACTTTAAGCCGCTCTACCCGCCTCAATCTTCAAGCCTAAATCATGGCCGGTGATGGTAACAGTAGAGCCATCCACAATGCTGCCATCGAGGATCATATTGGCGAGCCTATCTTGCACCTGTTTTTGGATGACACGTTTAAGTGGCCGTGCGCCATAGACCGTGTCATAGCCCTGTTTGCCAAGCCACGCGCGCGCGGCGTCATCCAGCGTGAGGGTAATCTCGCGGTCTTTCAGTAAGCGCTCAAGCCCTTTGATTTGAATATCGACAATCGCGCCCATCTGGTTTTTCGCCAAGCGATGGAAGAGGATAATTTCATCCAGCCGGTTCAAAAATTCGGGGCGGAAAGCCGCTTTCACCGCCTCCATCACCGCTTCGCGGGCCTTCTCGGCAGGCTCGTTATCCTTGAGCGCCACCAAGGCCTGCGCCCCGAGGTTACTGGTCAGCACAATAATGGTATTTCTAAAATCCACTGTGCGGCCTTGGCCATCGGTCAATCGGCCATCATCGAGCACTTGCAGCAACACATTGAACACATCCGGGTGGGCCTTCTCCACCTCATCGAACAAAATCACCTGATAGGGCCTACGGCGCACCGCTTCCGTCAAAGCCCCGCCCTGGTCATAGCCTACATAGCCTGGGGGCGCGCCAATCAGCCGCGCAACCGAGTGTTTCTCCATGTACTCGCTCATATCCATGCGAATCATCGCCGTATCATCATTGAAGATGAACCCGGCGAGCGCCTTCGTTAGCTCCGTTTTTCCAACTCCCGTGGGCCCTAAAAACAGGAAGCTGCCAATCGGGCGGTTCGGGTCCTTCAGCCCTGCCCGCGCACGGCGCACCGCTGCGGAAACGGCTTTCACTGCTTCCTCCTGCCCAATCACGCGTTTGCCAATCGCCTCTTCCATCGCCAGTAATTTCTCGCGCTCACCGGCTAGCATTTTTTCCACCGGCACACCCGTCCAGCGGCTGACCACGGCGGCAATATCGCTCTCGCGCACCACCTCGCCAGCATTGGTGCCGTTCGCGTTTGATTTCTCAGAATCCGCCAGCGTTTTTTCAAGCGCGGGAATGACCCCGTAAGTCAGCTCCCCGGCGCGCGCGAGGTCGCCCTTGCGCTCGGCAGCCTCCAGCTCCAGCCGCGCGGCTTCAAGCTTTTCTTTTACCCCGCGTGCGGCGGTAAGGCGCGCCTTATCGACGGCCCATTGGTTACTCATTTTCGCCGACTGCGCCTCAAACTCACTCAGCTCATCCTCGAGCTTGCTTAAGCGGTCGCGCGAGGCTTTGTCAGACTCCTTTTTCAAGGCTTCTCGCTCAATCCGCGCCCGCATAATCTTGCGGTCGAGTTCATCGAGCGCCTCGGGTTTGCTATCCACCTGCATGCGCAAGCGGCTTCCTGCTTCGTCGATCAGGTCGATCGCTTTATCAGGCAAAAACCGATCCGTGATATAGCGATTACTCAGCGTTGCTGCCGCCACCAGCGCCGCATCGGATAGGGTGATGCCGTGGTGCAGTTCGTATTTTTCCTTGAGGCCACGCAGGATGGAAATCGTATCCTCGACTGTCGGTTCGCTCACGAACACGGCCTGAAAGCGCCGCGCGAGCGCTGCGTCCTTCTCGATATATTTGCGGTATTCGTTGAGCGTCGTCGCACCTACACAATGCAAATTGCCCCGCGCCAGCGCGGGTTTAAGCAAGTTGCTGGCATCCATACTGCCCTCGGCAGCCCCAGCGCCCACAATGGTGTGCAGCTCATCGATGAACAAAATCACTTCGCCCGCTGCGGCATCAATTTCATTGAGCACCGCCTTCAGGCGTTCCTCAAACTCACCACGGAATTTGGCCCCGGCAACCAAGGCCCCCAAATCAAGCGAGAGGAGTTTTTTATCCTTCAAGGCCTCGGGCACATCGCCTTTCACGATGCGCAGGGCCAAGCCCTCCACAATCGCGGTTTTGCCCACCCCCGGCTCGCCAATCAACACCGGGTTGTTTTTGGTGCGCCGCGCCAGCACCTGCACCGTGCGGCGGATTTCCTCGTCGCGCCCAATCACCGGGTCGAGCTTACCGCTCATGGCAAGTTCCGTTAGGTCACGGGCATATTTCTTCAAGGCCTCAAACTGGTCTTCGGCATTGGCGGTGCTCGCAGTGCGGCCCTTGCGCGCCTCATTGATGGCATTGTTAAGCGCTTGGGGCGATAGCCCTGCATCCTTCATGATTTTAGCGGGCACACTGTCGGCCTCGAGTGCCATGGCCTGCAGCAAGCGCTCGACGGTCACGAACTGGTCACCCGCCTTTTTGGCCAACTCCTTTGCGTTCTCAGCAATCCGTGCCGTATCGGCCCCGAGATACATCTGCGCGCCGGCGCCCTCCACCTTCGGCAGCTTACCCAGCGCGAGCTTCGTTCGCTCGCTCAACTGTGCCACATCCGCCCCTGCCGCCTGCAAAAGCGCTGCTATGCTTGGCTCTTCAAGCAAGGTTGCAAAGACATGCTCGGGCGTAAAGCGTTGGTGGCTGCTGCGAAGTGCTAGGCCTTGGGCCTCCTGCAGCACTTTACGCGATTTTTCGGTGAATAGTTCTAAGTCCATGTTCCCTCGCGGCAATTTCTTTGCTATACCCATGCATATGGGATGCTTTCGTTCGGGTTACAAGTTTGTCATGCTACTTTCTTGCCTTGTGCTGGCAAGCGCCCCTGTGCACGCCGCAGAGCCGCTATCCCCATTTATATTGAACGCGCGTTACATTGTAGCCTGGAGCGGGATTACCATTGGCCGCGTCAATATCATCGCGCGTGAGGATGCAACGAGCTATTTCATGCAGGTCGATACCAAAACCAAGGGCATCGCCTCGCTGGTGAGCGATGAAGCGAGCGTTGTCTATGTGAAGGGCGATAAATCAGCCGATGGCACGTACCTGCCGCGCGAATACAAGGCACGGCCACACCGCGAGGGTGGGCGTAACATTACTGAACTGACCTATGATGCGAATGGCAATATCACCAATCGCCTGCGCAACCCGGATGATGACCCCGCTTGGCGCCCGCCAGTGCCGTTCA
Organism: uncultured Azospirillum sp.; assembly: GCA_964578965.1. Taxonomy (GTDB): domain Bacteria; phylum Pseudomonadota; class Alphaproteobacteria; order Rickettsiales; family UBA3002; genus QFOX01. The sequence goes on along the minus strand of CAZOFC010000020.1, from coordinate 8,573 downwards.
AGGAAATCAACACCGCGCGTGACCCCATCACAGCTGCATTCATTCTGCGCCGCAAGCTCTATGAGGCCCTCGCCAAGGCGGATGCCGAGGTGGCAAACCGCACCTATGACGGTGCACGCTTGGCGGAAATGAAGATGATTCGCGCCGCCAATGCCCGCGTTGCCGTGCTTGATACGTATAAAGATGCCGTGAATGTCGCCATCACCCGTACCCCAATCAATGGCTATACGCCCAAAGAGCTAAAGAAATTCAACAAAGGCGACCCCGAGATTCGCCTCTATTTCAGCAATGATGCAGCATTCCTGCCCATTCGTGCCACCGCCAAAGTGCTGGTGGGCGAGCTGAGCCTCACGTTAGTGGACGATCACTTTAAGTAAGCGCCATTAAATCGGCGGCAAAATATTGCCGGGCAATGGAATTTCCGTGGTGTTGCTATTCGCTTCACGCGCCCCATTATCCGAGGCATGATCCTGTGCGTGTTGGTGCTGAGGGCGACGCTGGCGTTGCGGGCGCTGTTGCTGGGGTGCGGCGGCACCTTCAGCCTGCTGCTGTTCATTGCCATCCGTGTTCGCTTGATTACCCGCATCCGATTGTGCGTGCGATTCGGCTTGCTGATGCTCCTGCGCGTTCGGATCATTCGGGCCGCCCGGAATGATCTGCGATTCGCGCGTGTGTGCGAAGCGCTCGGCTTCAATCGCTGCAATATCGGTCAACACGCGGGTGTAATGGTCCACATGCTGAAGGTAATACTCCACATCCACCCGGTCACCATTGATCTGCGCGTTGCGCGCCAAATCGCTGTATTTGCCAAGCTGCTGTGTCGCGTGATGTTTCTGGCGCTGCAAGTTCTGGCCGTCATTCTGGCTTGCACGGTTGCCGCCACCATTATTGCCACCATAGCGCCGACCGCCGTTATTGCCACCACGGTGCTTGTTGTTGCCACCACGGTTATTATTTTTGCGCATCATATTCATACGTCCTCAACTTTCTGTGTATTTCTTATCGATTAAATTCTAACGCCACCACGCGGGCAATGCCCGCAAGGTCGCATGCGATTTCCTTGAGCGTGAAGCCTTGGGCAACTCCCAGTGCGGCCACATCCTCGGCTTGGCCCATGTCCACCTCAAACAGCACCAGCGCCCCTGGGTTTAAGTGTTTACATAGCGAGCTGGGCGAGCCAGCCATGAGCCCGCGACGCGGCGTGCAGGATTGGTCAGCAGACCAATCCGAAACACCTAAAATGCTGCGGTAGCAATCAAGCCCGTCCGCGCCGCCATCGAGCGCACTGTGGGGCTCAAACCCGCGCACATCCGTATCCAACCCGTCAATGTCGCGGGTGGGGATGTAAGGCGGGTTACTCAGCACCACATCAAAAGTACCACTAGCCGCTTCACACCAATGACTGCGCACCATGCTGCAGCGTGATTCTAGGCCCAAAGCTGCAGCATTTTTTGCAGCAATCACGAGCGCAGCATCACTGGCATCGAGGGCCCAACCGCTAGCATTCGGGTATTCACCCAGTGCGGAAAGGATGAGGCAACCACTGCCCGTGCCTAAATCAAGCAGGCGCAGATTCGCCTGCGTATTTGGCCGTAGCCGCAGCAGGGTTTCAATGATTGTTTCGCTATCGGCGCGCGGCGTCAGTACATCGCGCGTGACAACAAATGTGTGTTTCCAGAAATCTTTCTGGCCCAGAATCTGGGCGACTGGCTCAGCCTGCGCCCGCCGCGCAATGAGTGCAGCAAATGCTGATTCATCACGCGCCTCATTGCCATAGAGCACCAACGCTTCGGGCGTCATGCCCCAGGCATGGGCAGCAAGCAACCGCGCCTCAAGCGCCGCATTGGTGCCAGCCACCGGGGCAAGCACGGTGCGGGCATGGGCTAATTGCTGCGCGATGCTACTCATTATTCCTTGATCTCCGACAGTTTGGCGGCTTGGTCTTCCTTGATCAAGGCATCCGTAAACGCACTAAGCCCGCTGCCTGCCATCACCGCTTCGAGATTGTAAGTAGTCAGGTTGATGCGATGGTCCGTCACCCGCCCTTGCGGGAAGTTATAGGTGCGAATCCGCTCCGAGCGATCGCCCGAACCCACCTGCCCTTTACGGCTGGCCGAACGCTCGGCTTCCCGCTTTTGGTACTCTGCATCATAAAGACGCGAGCGCAGGATCTTCAGCGCCTTCGCCTTGTTCTTATGCTGCGATTTTTCATCCTGACATTGTACGGTCACGCCCGTGGGCACATGCACAATTCGCACCGCCGAATCTGTCGTATTGACGGATTGCCCACCGGGACCGCTTGAGCGGAATACATCGATACGCAAATCATTCTCGTTAATCACAATATCCACATCCTCCGCCTCGGGCAGCACCGCAACGGTGGCGGCGCTGGTGTGGATACGCCCTTGCGTTTCGGTCGTCGGAACGCGCTGCACGCGGTGCACGCCCGATTCAAACTTCAGCTTCTGGAACACATTCTTGCCACTAATACTGGCGCTTGCATCCTTGTAGCCCCCAAGCGCGTTCTCGGATACTTCAAGCACCTCGAATTTCCAGCCTTGCAGTTCGGCAAAGCGCTGATACATCCGGAATAAATCTGCACCAAACAGCGCCGCCTCATCGCCCCCTGTGCCTGCACGCACTTCCAAAATCGCGTTCTTGGCGTCGGCTTCGTCCTTGGGCAATAGCGCCACTTGCAGGTCTTCCGTGAGTTTCGGAATGAGCTTATCCAGTGCATCTTTTTCCTCTAAGGCCAGCTCGCGCATCGCCTCGTCCTTGCCATTGATCATGGCTTTGGCTTCCTCAAGTTCCTGCGTTGCCTGGCGCAGCGCCAGCGCCGTTTCGATAATCGGCGTCAGGTCCGCATATTCTTTGCTGAGCCGAGCAAACTCGCCGCCCTTCAACTTATCGGGGGATGATACCGCATCGCTCAGTTCTTTATGGCGCTTCACCAGCGCATCAATTTTCTTATCGAATGACATGGCGTTTCAACGTCTCCACTAGCTGTTGTGGGGTGCAGCCCTGTTGCTCCCCGGTATGTAAATCCTTAAGCGTCACCTCGCCGCGGGCGAGTTCGTCCTCGCCAATCACCACGGCAAACGCGGCACCGATTTTATTCGCCCGCTCGAAGCGTTTTTTGGCATTGCCCTTGTAGGCAATATCGGTAGCGATGCCTGCCGCACGCAACTGCTGGGCAATCTTCCAGCCCTCAGGTTCTGCCGTATCATTCATCGGAATAATCGTCGCGATGGGTGTGTGCTGCACCACAGGGTTATCCATCAACGCCACCAGGCGTTCCACCCCCGCGGCAAAGCCAATGCCTGCCACATCCTGGCCACCCATTTGCTTCACCAACCCATCATAGCGCCCACCGGCGAGCACCGTGCCTTGCGCGCCCAGTTTATCCGTCGTGATTTCAAAGACTGTGTGGCTATAATAATCAAGGCCGCGCACTAGTTTTTCGCTCACCGTATAGGCAATGCCCAGCGCATCAAGGCCAGCCTTCACACGTGCAAAATGGGCTTTAGAATCCTCATTGAAATAATCCTGCAGCGTCGGCGCATTTGCCGTAATCGCCCGGTCACCCTCGCTTTTCGAATCCAAAATCCGCAGTGGGTTTTTCTCCAGCCGCGTTTTGCTATCTTCGGATAGCTTATCCGCATGCGGCCGCAAATAGGCAACCAGCGCGTCGCGATAGGCTGCGCGCGATGCAGCATCCCCCAGTGAATTGATCTCAAGCGTGACGGAATCACTCAGCCCCAGCGCCTGCAGCGTGTGCATGCCAAGGGCAATCATTTCCACATCGGCGCTAGGGTCGCTCGCGCCCAAAAGCTCGGCCCCAATTTGGTGGAACTGGCGCAAGCGGCCTTTTTGCGGGCGCTCATAGCGAAAGGCTGGGCCCGCATAAAAACATTTAAACGGCAGGCTTTGCTGCAGGCCATTGCTGATGAAACTGCGCACAATCGCAGCGGTAAATTCTGGCCGTAGCGTGATGCTTTCGCCGCCTCTGTCCGTGAATGTGTAGGTTTCTTTGCTGACGATGTCCGAGGTCTCACCCACCGCACGGTGGAACACCTCACTGAACTCGAAAATGGGCGTATCCATCCGCGCAAAGCCATAAAGGCGCGCCACACTACTCGCCGCTTCAATCACGCGGGCGTGCTGGGCGTAGCTGTCCGGTAGCAAGTCATGCGTACCGCGCACGGGTTGTAATTGGGATGCCATTAAATCAAAAATTCTCGTTTAAACTATCGTTTGCTTGGAGTGTGCACCACTACTCGAGTGCTCGCGGCCTTAAGCCTGCGTTACATGCTGGGTAATGGGTTTACTGGCCCGATGCAAGCAATTTTACTTACGCCGCCGCCTTTTTACGATAGGTGCGCGCCACATAGGCCTCAAGGCGCGCCTTAAAGTCTGCAGCAATCGTCTCGCCGCGCAGGGTCGCCACTTTCTCGCCGTCCTCGAACACGGGTGCCACGGGCGATTCACCCGTCCCTGGCAGGCTGATGCCGATATTGGCGTGCTTGCTTTCGCCCGGGCCATTCACAATGCAGCCCATCACCGCGACGTTCATGGCTTCCGCCCCCGCATATTCCTTTGCCCACACCGGCATGCGCGCGCGCAGATAAGTTTGTATCTCATCCGCGAGTTCCTGGAAATAGGTGCTCGTTGTGCGCCCACAGCCGGGGCAGGCAATCACGAGCGGCGCAAAATTGCGAATGCCCATGGTCTGCAGCAATTCCTGCGCGACGATCACCTCGCGTGTGCGGTCGCCGTTTGGCTCGGGGGTGAGGGAAATACGAATCGTGTCGCCAATACCTTCTTGCAGCAGCACCGCGAGCGCCGCACTGGAGGCAACAATCCCCTTGCTGCCCATGCCCGCTTCGGTGAGGCCCAGATGCAGCGCATAACTGCAGCGGCTGGCGAGGGTGCGATAAACCGCAATCAAATCCTGCACTCTGCTCACCTTCGCTGAAAGCAGTATATTATTGGGTGCCATGCCGACCGATTCGGCGAGCGCAGCATTTTGCAACGCCGAAACAACGAGCGCCTCGCGCGCCACTTCCTCGGCGGGTTTGGGTTCGGCAAGTGCTGCGTTTTCATCCATCAGTCTCGCCAGCAGCGCATTATCCATCGAGCCCCAATTAACGCCGATGCGAATGGGTTTGCCATTGGCAATCGCAATCTCGACCATCTGCGCGAATTGCATGTCCTGCTTTTCGCCAAAGCCAACATTACCCGGGTTGATGCGGTATTTCGCGAGCGCTTGTGCCATCTCGGGAACGGCCTCAAGCAAGCGGTGGCCGTTATAATGAAAATCCCCCACCAAAGGCGTTGTGCAGTGTTGTTGCAGCAATTTTTCGTAAATGGCGGGCACGGCTTTTGCCGCCGCTTCGTTATTCACCGTGATGCGCACGACCTCCGAACCCGCCTCGGCAAGCAGCTTCACCTGCGCAACGGTTGCGTCAATATCCGCCGTGTCGGTATTGGTCATGGATTGCACCACCACGGGCGCGCTGCCACCAATGGGCACATGGCCAATCATCGTTGCATAGGAAAGCCTGCGCTTAAGCATCGGGCTCCTCCGCTGGCTCTTCCTCGGGTTTTTCCTCAGGCGCAGGTTCTGGGGCCTCAAGAATCAGATCGGTGATGTCAATATTCATGGAGTAGCCGCCAAGCGCGAGTAGCTGTAGCGCACCAAGCGCACGCGCGCTGGCATCGGCATGAAAGCAGCTCAACAGCTGCTCGTCGGCATCGGTCAGGCACGCATAATTCTCTGCCGTTGGCATCACCAGTTTGCGCACACTGCTGAGCATAGTATCAGGCACCGGCGCGACCGCTGATGGTTCCGCCGATGACGATGCAAGCAGGCTGGTCAACTGCGTCGCGAGCAAAAGCACACCAAGAATCGCAATCGCCGTGATTGCATAGCTGCGCCAGGGGGTCTTGGTCAGTGCTGCGCGTGGTGCTGGCATATGCCGTGTCGCGGGCGCAGGCGCGGTTGGGGTTGCCGTTGCCGCCGCTTGCGCAAAACAGCGAGCCACCACCTCATCCGCATCCATGCCCAAAAATTCGGCATAGCTATGCATGTAGCCGCGCGCATAGGCCTTACCGGGCATGAGTTCGTAGCGCCCCTCTTCCATCGCCGTGATGTAGCGGGCGCGGATATGCAGTTGCTCGGACACGGCCTGCGGCGATAAGCCAAACTGCTCGCGCAGGCGCGCCATTTCAGCACCCACCTCGCGGGGTGTCGAATCATTGGGCTGCGTGCTATCAGGCTGGCTCATGCGTTTTCATTTAATGAAAGCCCTGCGCGAGTGCAACAACTTAGCAAATGATCGGTTAGTCTATTACTACGCCATGGTCGCGGGCGAAACGCTCAATCGGCTGGCGGATGGAATGCATCGGCTCGGCGCAGACATAATCAAGGTAGTGCGCAAAGTCGCGCACGTTCAGGCTGCGCACCATTGCCTTCACCGGGCCAATTGCTGCAGGCGGCATGGAAAGGCTACGAATCCCGCAACCAATCAGGGCCATGGCATCCACCGGCCGTGTCGCCATATCGCCGCAGAAGCCTAGCTCGACCTTATATTCATTTGCTGCCGCAACAATATTCTTGATCGCCCGGATGACGGCTGGGTTGAGGGTATCATAGCGCCCGCTGACACGTGGGGAACCACGGTCACAGGCGAACAGGAACTGGAACAGATCATTGCTGCCCACGCTCACAAAATCCACCCGCGCCATCAACTCGGGTAACTGGAAAAGCAGAGAGGGAATCTCGAGCATGGTGCCGATGCGAATCTCGGTTGGCGGGGTAATCCCCTCCTCCCGTGCACGAGCCAGCTCTTTATTAAGTAACGCCTTCATCGCATCAAATTCCGCGATTTCGGCAATGAACGGGAACATCACCGAGAGCTTCTCGCCCGCCGCCGCACGCACGAGTGCACGCAGTTGCTGACGCAGAATGACCGGGCGGTCGAGCCCAATGCGGGTGGCACGCCAACCCATCGCCGGGTTTTCCTCGTCCCCCACCTGAATATAGGGCACCTGTTTATCGCCACCGATATCGAAGGAGCGGAAGATGACGCGCTTGCCTTTGGCTTTCTCAATCGCATCGCGGTAGATTTTCTGTTGGTCGGCGACACTCGGCAGTTCGCGGCTAGCCATATAGGGCAACTCGGTACGAAACAGGCCGACCCCATCCACATCCGCTGCATTGAGATGATCGACATGCACAAAAAGCCCAAGATTGAGATTGAGCGAAATGCGCGCCCCATCCAGTGTCACGGAAGGTAAATCACGCGTTGCCGCATAGGCCGCGACCTGCGCGCTGCGTGCCGCAATTTCTGCATCCGCCGCCGCTTCCACATCCTCGGGCGGGCGAATGTAAATCAAGCCCTGATCGCCCTGCACCACGGCCAAATCACCGGCCATCACTTGGTTGAGAATATTCTCCACCCGCCCAACCATCGGGATATCCATCATCCGCGCAATAATCGCAACATGGCTCGTCGGCGAGCCTTCCGCCATAATAACGCCTTTCAAGCGCTTCGCATCATATTCGAGCAGCTCCGCTGGCCCCAAACCATTCGCCACGAGAATGAACGCATCGGGCAATTCGCCGAGCGCTGCCGTCGGCTCGACCCCCTGCAGGTGATAGAGCAAGCGCTCGGATAAATCCTCCAAGTCATGCACGCGTTCCTGAATATACGCACTCGTAATCTGGTTCAGGCGCGCGTGCATTTCCTCTTGCACTTTGCGCACAGCGGCTTCGGCGGTAAGGCCCGTGCGAATCGCCTCGATGATGCGGTCAATCCAGCCACGATCCTGACTGAATAGGCGATAGCTTTCTAAAATCTCGCGGTGCGCGCTGCCCTCTTCCAAGCCTGATTCGTCAATCAGCGCATCGACGGATTGCTGCAAGGTGAGCAGTGCGCCGTGAAAGCGGATTTCCTCTTCCTCGGGCGAATCACTCACCAATTCGGTGATGTTGATTTTCGGGCGGTGCAGCACCACCGGCGCTTTCGCAATCCCGCCCGCAAGGGTAATGCCGCTCACTTGCTGCGACTGCAGCGTCGGGCTCTGCCCACCACTGATGTCATAGAGGTCAACAATATTGCTGCCGACTGCAAGCTCGGAGATGACCATCGCCACGGCGTGGAGAATCTCGGCCAAATCGTTCGTATAGGTGCGCGGCGCTTTGCTTTGCACCACCAACACCCCAATGGTTTTATGGCTGTGCAGCAGCGGCACCCCAATGAAGCTATGGTATAACTCCTCCCCCGTTTCCGGGCGGTAGGCAAATTTGGGGTGGGCTTGTGGCTCGGCCAAATTCAGGTCAAGGCCGGTTGCGGCCACCTCGCCCACCAGCCCCTCGCCAAAGCGCAGCCGCGTGACATGCACGGAAGCCTGTTTCAAGCCATGGCTGGCATAAAGCTCAAGGGTATCGCCCGGCCGGGTGAGATAAATGCTGCATACATCGGCATGCAAACTATCGGCAATGGTGCGCACCAACCCATCGAGCCGCGACTGCGCCGTACCCACACCGGACTTAAGTGCATCGCGCACCT
>CAZOFC010000019.1:0-18051 GCA_964578965.1 uncultured Azospirillum sp. | reverse complement strand
GGGTGATTCCATGGATATGAGCGCAGGCGGTGTAATCACCATTTTTGAGCGCATCATCATGGGGATGCTGATGTTGCTGATTCTCACGCTGGTGATGACGATGGTGACCGCGGTCGCCCCGGCGGTGATTCAGCGCAAGCTTGTGTTTGCAGTTGAGAATATCAAACCCAAACTGAGCAAGATATCGCCCCTGTCGGGCTTTGGTCGGCTGTTTGGCATGAAAGCAATTATTGAGTTCATGAAAAACCTGCTCAAGGTGGCAGTGGTCGGTATCATCTGCAGCATGGTGCTGATGCCCTATCGCGCCGAGCTGCCGGAGCTATTGCACTCGGCCAATCAGGGAACCATGCTTGAATATACCCAATCCATCAGCATCAAGGTGCTGACCGCCATTTGCATCTTTCTCTTTTTGTTATCCATCGTCGATTATCTCTACCAGCGGTTCACGATTTTGAAATCGCTACGCATGAGTAAGCATGAACTGAAAGAGGAATACAAACAACAAGAGGGCGACCCCCATGTGAAGCAGCGCCTCAAGCAGATTCGCCGCGAACGCGCGCAGAAGCGCATGATGGCAAACGTGCCCAAGGCGGATGTCATCATCACTAACCCCACCCACTACGCGATTGCATTGAAATACGATGCAACAAAGATGCAAGCACCCGTGCTGCTCGCCAAAGGGGCCGATGAAGTGGCGGCGCGCATCCGTGAAAAAGCGGGCGAGAATAAAATCCCCATCGTGCGCAACCCGCCGCTTGCCCGCGTGCTCTATGACACGACCGAGATCGACGATGAAATTCCCATCGAGCATTACGAAGCGGTGGCAAAAATCATCGGCTATGTCTATCGCCTCAAGGGTAAAGCCCCTAAAGGCCCGCAGCCGCAGGGCGCTAAAGGCAAAGGCAACCTGCCTACCCTAAAAATGAAGAAGTAAACTGCGGCATTCATACACATCCTGTGCTAAAGCTGTTGCCAAAGCCACGCGCTTTGCTAATGCTTGAGCAGGAAAGAGAGCATCATGCGCTTTAGCAAAATGGATACGATTCGCCCCGACCAGCTCGATTTTGTGCCACGCGAGCGTCGTAACCGTGTATTTCGGGTCATTACCGCTTTTGCGGTTACCAGCGCCACCATCTTCATGCTCGCCTATGCACCGCCGCTTGCCCATTACGCGATTTATACCCCACTGATTGCGATTCTTCTGATGGCAATCCTCTGCCTGTATGTGACCTATCACGAGCAGGTCATGCTCGACCTGGTGCTCTCGACGGAATACCAAAACCTGCTGTTCGCGCAGGCGCTGAGTGTGGGCTATCGCTTCTTTATGATTGTTCGGCGCGACGGTACGGTTGTGCATGCCTCCGAGGGGATGGCCGATATCATCCCGGGCTTTGATTATGCGCAGTCGCAGGCACTGGATGGCTTGTTCACGGCAGGCACCGTGCGCCGCACCGACCGCGAGCGCATCATGGCAGCCATTTACAGCAATACCAGCGAACAACTGGTCTTCTCTATCATTACGCAATACCAACCTGCGAAGGATTATATCATCACGGTTGAGCCGATGGCGCGCCCGAGCGGATTCTCGGTCGTGCGTGGCCGCGAATATCTGGGTCAGCGCAGCGGTATTGCCCGCTTACCCGATAGCCTTAGCGCCACATCGATTGACAAAATCGAGCATTTGCTCGCTAGCACCGCAGTCGCCCATTTCACGACGGATGCTTATGGCCGCTTTGAATATGTGAACCCGGCATTTGAAACATTACTTGGCTATGCGCCTGGTGAAATCCTTGAGTCAAAACTGGCGCTGCATCATGTGTTCTTCAGCTTTGGCAGTTTTGCGCTGACTGAAGAATACAGTTTAGGCGATTATGCAGGCACCGCCACCACGACGGGCAAAAATGGGCAGCGCAGCGAAGTGAAATTGCGCCAGCAGGTCATCCGTAATGCACAGCAGAAAACAGTCGGCGCAACCGGCACGCTCCTTCTCCCTGCGGCTGCGTAACCATGCCCATCTATCCGCCGAAAACACCACTCAGCTTTACGACGACCAAGCCCACAGGCCTTGACATCAACAACTTCATTGAATTCTCGCCGATTGCGATTCTGCGCCTCGATGAAACCGGCCATATTCTTGAGGCAAACCATTGTTTCACGACACTGACGCAGCATTCCATCCCGACCGATCAGCCTGTTAAGCTGGAAGAGATCTTCGACCCCGAATCACGCGCACAATTTACGGATGCGTTTCGTCGCCTGCTTGCCCATGAAGTAGTAGCGCCCCTATCGCTGACTCTGCGTCTCAGTAACGGCGCATCGGTAGTGGCCTACACCTATTTCACGATGATGTGTGCGGGGAATGATTACCCGCCAGTGCCGATGTTGCACATGATTGACCAGACCGAGCAGAAAAACCTCGAGCTGCGCTTTTCCCACAGCCAGAAAATGCAGGCAGTTGGCCAATTGGCGGGCGGTGTGGCGCATGATTTCAATAACCTGCTCACGGCTATGATCGGCTTTTCGGACTTGCTGCTGATGCGCCACCCGGCGGGTGACCCAAGCTTTGCCGACATTATGCAGATCAAGCAAAATGCGAACCGCGCCGCGAACCTCGTGCGCCAGTTGCTCGCCTTCAGTCGTCGCCAGACGCTGCAGCCAAAAACCATCGACCTCACCGAAGTGCTGGCCGAATTATCGAACCTGATTCGTCGCCTGATCGGCGAGAACATCCAGATGACCATGAGCCACGGGCGCGACCTTGGCATGGTGAAGGCCGACCAGGGCCAACTTGAGCAGGTCATCATCAACCTTGCGGTGAATGCACGCGACGCCATGAAGAATGGCGGCACGCTGACCATTTCAACACGTAACGTGCAAGTCGATTCGCCCGACGCGCTGCCGCGCGAACTGATTGCCCCAACCGAAGACGACATCATCGCGCCCGGGCATTATGTGCTGGTCGAGGTGAGCGACACGGGCTGTGGCATCCCGCCTGAGATTGTAAAGAACGTGTTTGAGCCCTTCTTCTCGACCAAGGAAATTGGCTCGGGCACGGGGCTTGGTCTTTCCACCTGCTATGGCATTATCAAACAATCGGGTGGTTATATTTTTGTGAAGACGCAACCCAATGTGGGGACCAGTTTTTACCTCTATTTCAAACATTACGAGCCTGAGGCTGCGCACGCTAGCGCGCCCGAGGCACATGACGACAAATCGAGCGGCGACCTCACCGGCCGCGCGACGATTCTGCTCGTGGAGGACGAAACACCGGTACGCATCTTTGCCGCGCGTGCGCTGCGTAACAAGGGCTACGAGGTGCTTGAGGCAGATTCCGGGGAAAATGCGCTCGAGGTATTTGCCGAGCATGGCGGCCCAATCGATCTCATCGTCAGCGACGTGATGATGCCCGGCATCAACGGCACACAAATGATCAGCACCCTTTATAAGGACCATCCCGAGCGCATGAAGGCTGCAAAAGTAGTGTTCATCTCGGGCTATGCCGAGGACGCCTTCGCCGACACCTTCGGCGCTGACCATGAATTCAACTTTCTGCCCAAGCCCTTCACCTTGAAGCAGCTCGCAGGTAAGGTGAAGGATGTGCTCGATAGCGCGAGCGAATAATACTTGTATTTTTTGGCGCTTGATTTTTGTCCCAATTATCGTGTATAACTCTGCAAATAGCGTTGTCGCTTGCGTTGTTGCGGTGTAATGCTTTGCTGTAAACGAACCGAACACCCTGATGGAGCGAACCAATGTCGAAACCTGAAATCAAATCCGCCGATAAGAAAAAAGCCCTCGATTCCGCCCTCGCGCAGATCGAAAAAACCTTTGGCAAAGGCTCGATCATGAAGTTCGGCAATCAAGAGCGTTTGGAGATTGAAGTCATCTCGACCGGCTCGCTGGGCCTTGATATTGCACTGGGCGTGGGCGGCATTCCTAAAGGCCGTATCATCGAAATCTATGGCCCGGAAAGCTCGGGCAAAACCACCCTCACCCTGCATGCGGTGGCGGAATGCCAGCGCCAAGGTGGCACCTGTGCGTTCATCGACGCCGAGCACGCGCTTGACCCCGTCTATGCGAAAAAACTGGGCGTGAATGTCGATGAATTACTCATCTCGCAGCCTGATAGCGGTGAGCAGGCGCTTGAAATCTGCGATACCCTCGTGCGCTCGGGCGCCATTGATATGGTGATTGTGGATTCTGTCGCGGCCCTCGTTCCTAAGGCCGAGCTGGAAGGTGAGATGGGCGACGCCACCATGGGCGCACAAGCACGTTTGATGAGCCAGGCGCTTCGCAAAATCACGGGCACCGTCAACCGCACGCAATGTACGGTCATTTTCATCAACCAAATCCGCCAAAAAATCGGCGTCATGTTCGGTAACCCCGAAACCACGACGGGCGGTAACGCGCTCAAATTTTATGCCAGTGTCCGCATGGATATCCGTCGCATTGGCGCACTGAAGGACAAGGAAGAAGTGGTCGGCAACCTCACCCGCGTGAAGGTGGTGAAGAATAAAGTCTCGCCACCCTTCAAAACGGTCGAGTTCGATATTCTCTACGGCCAAGGCATCAGCAAGGAAGGCGAGCTGATCGATATGGGCATCAAGGCGGGCATTGTCGAAAAATCCGGTAGCTGGTTCTCATACAAAGATCAGCGCATTGGTCAGGGTAAGGAAAATGCCCGCCAATTCATCAAAGAGAACCCAAAAGTCGCGGCGGAAATTGAAAGCGCTATTCGTGCGAAAGCAAGCCAGCTCTCCGAAGCGCTGCAAGGCAGCCCAAGCGACGAGACGGATGACGCCACCGCAGACGCCGCGTAGTAGCCTTCTATTGAATACGCTGTTACCGCGTTAGTATTTGCCTAACACCCCATGCTGCGCCTGCCTGTGCAAGCGCGGCATGGGTGGGTTTCCTAGCATCGCGATTCACGCCATATTTCCCTTGCCCCGGCCCGTCACGCTGGCTATGAATCTGCCTCCCATGCCCCTGATGCTTTGAGGATTTATGCCCACGACGAGTGATATTCGCGCCCAGTTTTTACAGTTCTTTGCGAGCAAAGAGCATCTGGTGCTGCCCTCGGCCTCGCTCGTGCCGCACAACGACCCGACGCTCATGTTCACTGCGGCGGGAATGGTGCCCTTTAAAAACTATTTCAACGGCACTGAAAAACCGCCCACACCCCGCGCCGCCACCAGCCAAAAATGTGTGCGTGCCGGTGGTAAGCATAACGATCTTGATAACGTCGGCTATACCGCGCGTCACCACACCTTCTTTGAAATGCTCGGCAATTTCAGCTTTGGCGATTACTTCAAAGAAGCCGCGATTACCTATGCCTGGGAACTGGTGACGAAAATATACGGTATCCCGAAGGAAAAACTTGGCGTCACGGTGTACCATACCGATGATGAAGCCTTCGAGTTATGGAAAAAGATTGCTGGCCTGCCGGAAAGCAAAATCCTGCGCGTGCCTACGAAGGATAATTTCTGGGCGGCGGGCGATACCGGCCCGTGCGGCCCCTGCACCGAAATCTTCTACGACCACGGCCATGGTAATGGTGAATGGGCGCTGGATGCCACCGGGCATGATTTGTTCGGTGAGCGTTATGTCGAGATCTGGAACCTCGTGTTCATGCAGTTCGACGCGCAAGCGGATGGTAGCCACCTGCCCCTGCCCAAGCCCAGCATCGATACCGGGATGGGCCTTGAGCGCCTGACGGCGGTATTACAAGGCGTATCCGACAACTACGACACCGATCTATTCAAAACCCTGATCGCGGCCAGTCAGGAATTTTCGAAAAACCGGGATGCTGCGCATCGCGCCTCCCACCGCGTGATTGCCGACCATCTACGCAGCACCAGCTTTCTGATTGCCGATGGCGTACTGCCAAGCAACGAGGGCCGCGGCTATGTGCTACGCCGCATCATGCGCCGCGCCATGCGCCACGCGCACATGCTTGGCTGCAAAGAGCCACTGATGCACCAACTAGTGCCCACCTTGGTGAGTGAAATGGGTGCCGCCTACCCCGAGCTTGCGCGCGGGCAAGCGATGATTGCGGAGACGCTGAAATCCGAGGAAATCAAATTCAAGGAAACGCTCGAGCGCGGATTGAAGCTGCTTGAGGACGAGAAAAAAACCATGGGTGCAGGCGGTGTTTTTTCAGGCACGGCCGCCTTCAAACTTTACGACACGTATGGCTTTCCGTTGGATTTGACGCAGGATATTTTACGTGGTGATAATATCGCGGTGGATATGGACGGCTTCAATGCCGCAATGGCCGAGCAAAAAGCCAAAGCCCGCGCGGCATGGAAGGGCTCGGGCCAATCGGCGACCTTGGCCCTATGGTTCGAGATCAAGGAGCGCGTTGGGGCGACAGAGTTTCTCGGCTACACCATGGATTCTGCGCAGGGTGTCATCACCGCGCTGGTAAAAGATGGCGTGGAAGTAACGGCATTAAAGGCTGGCGAAACCGGGCAGGTCATCACCAATCAAACCCCGTTCTATGGTGAATCCGGCGGCCAAGTGGGCGATACGGGCAGCATTGCAGGGCCGAGCGCGCGCGCCACCGTGACGGATACGCGCAAGCCGCTCGATGGCCTGCACGTGCATGAAGTGACCTTGGAAAGCGGCACCCTCGCTGTGGGTGATACAGTGACCCTCACCATCGACACCGCGCGCCGTGATGCAATTCGCGCGAACCACTCAGCCACCCATTTACTCCATGCATCCTTACGCGAACAGCTTGGCGAGCATGTGACGCAAAAGGGCTCACTGGTGACGGATGACCGCCTGCGCTTTGACGTGACCAACCCCAAAGCCATCAGCCGCGAGGAACTGGCGAGTGTCGAGGCCGAGGTGAACCGCTATGTGGCGCAACACGCTGAAGCGACAACGAAATTAATGAATCAGGCCGATGCGGTGGCGGCGGGCGCCATGGCCCTGTTTGGTGAAAAATATGGCGATGAAGTGCGCGTGCTGGCGATGGGCAAACGCGAGGATGGCACGGATTTCTCGGTCGAGCTGTGCGGCGGCACGCATGTGCGCAACACGGGCGAGATTGGCCTGTTCAAGATCGTATCGGAAGGTTCGGTCTCCTCGGGCGTGCGGCGTATCGAGGCGGTGACGGGTGAGCATGTACGCACTTATCTTAGCGAACAACTAACCAAGCTCGATGAACAGCTTGCTACCCTCACAAAAGAGCATACGCGCCTGCTGGCTGAACTGAAAAAAACCAGTAGCGTGAAGGTCGAAGCGCCGGAACTGGGCGCAATCACGAAAGCAGCGCTGGCGGAGGTGAACCGCGTCTATGACGCTGAGGCTGCAAAGGCCGAGCGCAGTATCGCCGCCCTTCAGGATGAAAATAAGAAACTCAACAAAGAACTCGCCGAAGCGAAAAAACAAGCCGCACTCGGTGCTGGCGGCGAGGATGTGATTGAAACCGTGGGCAGCGTGAAGCTTGCTGCGAAAATTTTTCCTGAGCTGGATGCGAAGAGCTTGCGGGATATCGCCACCTCCATGCACCAGAAACATACGGGTGCCGTGAGTGTGTTGCTTGCCAGCTTTGAGGGCAAGGGATCGGTGATCGTGGCGGTGGGTAAGGAGCTTCAAGGCAAAGTGGATGCCCCAACACTGGTGAAAGCCGCCGTGGCAGCCCTTGGCGGCCAAGGTGGCGGCGGGCGCCCCGATTTTGCGCAAGGTGGCGGCCCGGATGGCGAGAAGCTTGAGGCAGCACTTGTGGCGGTGAAGGCGGCGCTAGCAGTTTAGCCCTTTGATGCCCTGAGGCTTGTAGGCCTGCCTTTCCTGCTGGCTTGGCGCAGGCAACCTATCGATCAATCGGGTGACCGCATTAGCAATATCGCCCAGCTTGTATTCTTGGTTATGGCGGTGCGCGGCATCCATCATCGATGCACCAATCAACACATACGCCGTATCCATGACTGGTTCGACCTTATCTCGCCATGATGCGCTCTTGGGATTCGTGGGGTGGGATTCGTTGCCACGTATCTGGTCGGCAACTCCTGCCGTGCCATAGGCAGCCAAGGCCGCACCCCCTAACCACTCAGCGAGGATGCCCATCGCCGCGCGGCGAGTGACCATTTTGATGCGCGAACGCTTAAAAATATCCTCGATAGCTTCATCGTAATGGAAATCCGCCACTTCCAATTCGCCATTTTTATCTAATGCCTCATGGGCATGCCCTAGGAAGCTATACACACCCGCAACGCCCTGCTCATCGAGCAGAAGCTCGAAGAAGCGGCGCCCTGCAAAAAACCGCTGATCAGGACGCAGTGCGTTGATTTCAGCGCGCAGCTGGGCTTCAAGCTGTGCGTATTCTGGGGTGCCGATCGCTGGTAATTTCTGTTTCATAGGTATGTGTATTAACGCGTAACGATGACAGTTTCGTGACGTTTTGGCAGAAATTTGCCACAACCTGCGATTTAGTTCGCGGATTTGCGCTCGGTGGGGCAGTTTTGCTGGAATGGCCAGTGCATCGACGTGTAGTATGCTGCCATCCTCGCATTCATTGCGAGGATGACGCATTGAAAGAGGAGTACGCCCATGTCATCCGTTGTCCAGATCAAAACCAATCCGCAGCCTCACCCGATCACCGTTGCCTATGGCGATGGCATTGGCCCAGAGATCATGGAAGCGGTGCTCAAAATTCTGGCGGAGGCGCGCTGCCCGCTGAACATTGATACCATTGAGGTGGGTCAAAAGTTTTATGAGAAAGGCGTCACCACCGGCATCCCCCCACAGGCGTGGGATAGTATCCGTCGCACCAAGGTGCTACTCAAGGCCCCCATCACCACCCCGCAAGGCGGCGGCTATAAATCGCTCAACGTCACCATGCGTAAGGCGCTGGGCCTCTATGCCAACGTGCGCCCTTGTACCAGTTATCACCCGTTCATCAAATCCATGCATGCGAACATGAACCTCGTCATTGTCCGTGAGAACGAGGAAGACCTTTATGCGGGGATTGAATACCGCCAGACGCAGGATACATTTCAATCGGTGAAAGTGATTACCCGTTCAGGCAGTGAGCGCATCATGCGCTATGCGTTTGAATATGCGGTGGCAAACAACCGTAAAAAAGTGACCTGCATGAGCAAAGACAACATCATGAAGCTGACCGACGGTGCGTTTCATGAAATGTACAATAAAGTCGCTGCCGAATACCCACAAATCGAGAACGAGCACTACATCATCGATATTGGCTCGGCGCGCATCGCCTCAAAACCCCACGTGTTTGATGTAATCGTCACCGAAAATCTTTACGGTGACATCATCTCCGACATCGCGGCGGAAGTATCCGGCTCGGTGGGCCTTGCAGGTTCAGCAAACATCGGCGCCAATTACGCGATGTTCGAGGCGATTCACGGCAGCGCGCCGGATATTGCTGGCAAAAACATCGCGAACCCCTCGGGCCTGCTCCATGGCGCAATCATGATGCTGGTGCATCTGGGCCTGAATGAGCATGCCTCGCTGATTCATAATGCCTGGCTGAAAACCATCGAGGACGGCCAGCATACTGGCGATATTTTCAGCGATATGAGCAAGGCGAAACTGGGCTGTAAGGAATTTGCGCAGGCGGTGATTGACCGCTTGGGGCAAGAGCCAAGCACCTACCGCGTCGTGAAATATGCCCCACTTGCGGGTGGTCGCCAAGAAGGCATCCACGCGGTGATGGCGAAGGAAACCGAAGTGCGCAAGCTGGTGGGCATGGATCTGTTCGTGCACTGGTATGGTAAGGATGTGAGCGAGCTGGGCACTCTGCTTGATACGCTCTCAACGCCTGAGCTGAAACTGCAAATGCTCTCGTGTAAAGGGTTGAAAGTCTGGCCAAATATCGTGACGGAGATGGACGTGACCGACCGCTTCCGCGCCCGTTATATGCCTGAGACCAAAGGTGCGGAGATCACGCTCAAGCATATCTCGGATCTGCTCAGCCGCGCGGCGGATAAAGGCGTTGATTACCTCAAAATCGAGACGCTTTACACCTTCGATGGCAAGAATGGGTTCTCAAGCAGCCAGGGTGAGTAGTAGCCGTTCCATATGCACCGGCAGATGCGCGCTCACCTTGATCGCGGGCTTGCTTTGCTGGAGGGGTATCTCCACCGTTTCGGCGTGAAGCATCATGGGCATCGTTGCGGCGCTGAATTCGCCTTCAGCGGGGCCATAAAACGGGTCACCCACCACCGGGCAGCCAAGGGCAAACGCGGCATGCAGTCGTATCTGGTGCGTGCGGCCTGTTTTGGGGCTGAACTCGATTTCCGAAAGCACGCACGGGGGACACAATAAATTATTGTGTCCCCATTGCATGGTTCGCAGCACGCGATATTCCGTCACCGCCGCCTGCCCTGCCTCGTCGAGCGACATTTTCCACTTACTGCCGACACCGGATTTAAGAATCGGCCGGTCGATGGTGCCCTGCGGCTCGGCAGGTGTGCCGATGCAAATAGCACGGTAGGTTTTATTCACGCGCTGTTTTTCGAATAGCTTGCCTAGTTTGATAAGCGCCTGTCGGTGGCGCCCCAGCACCAAACAACCACTGGTGCCTCGATCTAGCCGGTGGGCGAGCTCTGGCTTTTTGGGTAAGCCAAACTGCAAATGATGGAAGGACTGATCGAGCGAGATTTTATCATGCGCCGTCACATGCACGGCAATGCCAGCGGGCTTGTTTAGCACCAGAATGAGCGCATCGCGGTACAGCAATGTCGCATTAATTTCGGCTTCGGTTAGGGTGCGGGTAGCGGTCATCGCTGCGTGGGGGCTGTAAGCGGCGCTTGCTGACCCATTGCTGGGCGAACCACCATACCATCCGGCACATCGCGTGTGACCACCGCGCCCGCACCAATCACCGTATGATCGCCGATGCGCACGCCCTGCGTAATCACTGCCCCGGCACCGATATGGCATTCTTGGCCCACCACCACCTCGCCTGAGAGAATAGCGCCTGGCGCGATATGGCTATGTGGACCAATGCGACAATCATGGTCAATCGACGCACGGGTATTTATGATGACATTGCGTTCAATCACGCTACCGGGTTGGATGACCGCGCCTGCCATGACCTGTACGGCAGCATGCAAGGTCGCGTACGGCTGCACCATGGCATCAGGTGAAATAAGGCTTAGCATGCTGAACCCCTGCGCGGTGTAGTGCTCGTAGATTGCTTTGCGGGTGGCAAGGCCTGCCCCTTTGCCACTTGCCGCGTTGCCAACGCCGTTAATGAGGCTTGTGTGCGCGGCGTCGAGGGCAACATCATCCTCAAGGCCGAGGATTGGTATATCAAAGAGTTGCGTGCCAATAAGCGCTGGATTACGGGTGACGATGCCGCGTAGCGTTAGGCCATTTGCCTTGGCCAAACCGATTAGCACACGGCTGTGGCCGCCGCCACCAATCATAACAATATCGTTTGCTTTCATGATGCAAGCCTAGCCTAGCCCGCAAGCATTGACAATTACTGATGTGGCGCGTAACCCAAGCCCATGCAACATAGCCTTAAACGCGTGATGGATATTGTCGCCGCAAGCGCCGGTTTGCTGGTGCTGATGCCGCTATTGCTCGTCATCGCACTGCTGGTGCGCCTGCGCCTTGGCAGCCCCATTTTTTTCACCCAAACGCGTATTGGGCAGGGCGAAAAGCCTTTCAACCTCATCAAATTCCGCACCATGACAGATGCGCGCGGGGCGGATGGGCAACTGCTCGAGGATGCCGTTCGCCTTACTCCGTTTGGGGCATGGTTGCGCGCCACCAGTATCGATGAATTGCCCGAGCTATGGAATATTCTCATCGGGCAGATGAGCCTGGTTGGGCCGCGCCCGCTGCTGCCACGCTACCTGCCCTATTACACTGCGCGTGAACGCTTACGCCACCGCATGCGCCCAGGCATCACCGGCCTAGCGCAAGTCAGTGGCCGCAACGCGATTGGCTGGGATGCACGGCTTGAGCTCGATGCCCAGTATGTCGAGCAGTTCAGTATCGCCCGCGACCTTCAGATTTTATGGCGCACTGCCGCCGTTGTGCTAAACCGTAGCGGCATCAGCGCTGAAGGTCAGGCGACGATGCATTTGCTCGACGTTGAGCGCCAACAAAAAGGAATTACATGAGCACGACCCCGCGTCTTTTTCTCTCGCCACCGCATATGGGTGGCAATGAGCAGCGCTATGTAGCACAAGCGTTCGAGAGCAATTACATTGCCCCACTCGGGCCGATGGTGGATGCGTTTGAGGCAGAGTTTTCGGCCTATACTGGCATCCCACACTGTGTTGCGCTGACAAGCGGCACGGCGGCAATTCACCTCGCGCTGCGCGGGCTGGGTGTAGGCATGGGTGATACGGTCATTGCCTCCTCCCTCACCTTTATTGGCAGCATCACGCCGATTTTATTTCAACATGCGACGCCCATCTTCATCGATGCGGATGCGAGCAACTGGAACATGGATCTCGGCTTGCTTGAGGAAACATTGGCCAATTTGAAAAAGAAAAATGCCCTGCCAAAAGCGGTATTGCCGACCGACCTTTATGGCCAAAGTTGCGACCAGACGCGACTTCGCGGACTGTGTGATGCGTATGGTGTGCCGCTCGTCATGGATTGTGCCGAATCTGTTGGCGCGCATTATGGTGACATGCATGCAGGCGCAATGGCGGATGCGGCAGCGTTTTCGTTCAATGGCAATAAAATTATTACGACCAGCGGCGGCGGTATGCTTGCAAGCCATAACAAAAAGCTCATCGATGAGGCGCGCTTTTTGAGCCAACAAGCGCGTGACCCGGCAGCGCATTACGAGCACACTACCTACGGTTATAACTACCGCATGAGCAATATTGTCGCCGCCATCGGCCGCGGCCAGCTTGAGGTGCTTGAGGCACGCGTGGCGCGACGGCGCGAAATTTTTGCACAGTATGAGGCAGCGCTGGGCGGTATGCCGGGTATTCGCTTTATGCCCGAGGCCAAAAATGGCCGCGCCAACCGATGGCTGAGCGTGATGCTGGTGGATGCGAGCACGTTTGGCTGTGACCGCGAAACGATTCGTGTGGCACTGGAAGGCCACAACATTGAGTCGCGCCCAATGTGGAAGCCGATGCATCTGCAACCCGTATTCAAAGGTGCAGCCATGGTGGGCGGCAAGGTCAGCGAGGATTTATTCCGCGATGGGTTGTGCCTACCCTCGGGTAGCAGCATGAGCGATGCCGATGTGGCGCGTGTGATTGCTGCCGTGAAGGCATGCGCAAAAAACTAAAATTCCCTCCAGGCCTCATGTAGCATTTATTAAAAAAATATGTCATGCCGTGCGTGTCACGGCATCCCGCTTTTTAAGTAAGCTGGACCCCGTCGTGAAGACGGGGTGACAATTCCTTTTTTGTAGCCATAAAAAGCGCTGCTATCGGTAGCGATAACATTACTTCAATTCCCGCAACAACTTCTCCGCTGCGAGGCGTTCAGCCTGCTTTTTCACACCAGCCTCAGCGCGCATTGCCTCCTGCCCTGCTACGCGCACTTCGATCACAAAGTTTGGGGCATGGCTTGGTCCATCACTGCTGATGAGCGCATATTCGGGCAACGGTAGGCCACGCGCCTGCGCCCATTCCTGCAAGGCGGTTTTGGCATCCTTCGGGGGGCTTGCCATGGCGTTCGCCTGCTCGCCCCAATAACGCTCCACGATGCTGCGCGCCGCCTCGATACCGCCATCCAGGTAAATGGCACCGAGCAGCGCTTCGCAGGCATCTTCAAGGTTGCTCGGGTTCTCGCGCCCGCCCTGCTCTTCTTCGCCACTGCTCATGGCGATCAGTTCACCAAGCTGCATCGTGCGCGCAATGCGTGCAAGCTGTTCGCCGTTCACTAGCGAGACGAGGCGTTTGCTCAAATCCCCCTCGGCTTCGTTCGGGTAACGGGCATACAGCATCTCGGCGATGGTGAGGCCGAGCACCGAGTCACCCAAAAACTCGAGGCGTTGGTTGCTGATATCCACCCCCTCGCGGGCGAGCGAGCGATGCGTAAGCGCAAGGCGCAGTAAAGCTTCATTATGAAACTGATAGCCAAGATGCTGCTGTAGGGCGCTAAGTGTCATGTTTCCTTCGTCATCGCGAGCGTAGCGTGGCGATCCAGCGCGCGAAGCGCAAGCAAAAAACTATTCATCTGGATTGCCACGTCGGCCTGATGGCCTCCTCGCAATGACGCCATACTAATCAATCGCTTTGAACCAACGGCCACTGAGGCCTTTCAAGGAAAAGGCGATGATCTCGGCGCGGCCGACGATATTCTCAAACGGCACATAGCCCACCGGATTTTCAAAACGGCTATCCTGCGAGTGGTCGCGGTTATCGCCCATCACGAAATAATGGCCAGCGGGCACGGTATAAAGTGGGGTATTATCGGCCAAGCTATTGCGCTCATCATCGAGAATGGTGTGGGTGCGCCCTTCGGGCAAGGTTTCGTCAAAGCGTGGCACTTGGCGCCAGCCGCCATTATCATCGGGCACGCGCGCCTCGCCTTTGCGCGTCTGTTCAACAATCGTGCCATTAAGGTACAGCCGGCCCTGCTTCATCTGCAGTTTATCCCCCGGCAGGCCGATGACGCGCTTGATATAATCCGTGCGCAATTGGCCAGGCGGGCGAAACACCACCACATCGCCGCGCTTGGGCAAAGTTTGCCACACACGGCCTTCGAAAAGTTTGGGGCTAAAGGGAAAGGAATACTGGCTGTAGCCATACGAGAACTTGCTGACAAAAATATAGTCCCCCTCATAGAGGGTGCTTAGCATTGAGCCAGAAGGGATATGAAACGGCTCATACGCCACCGAGCGAAACACCAGCGCCAGCAGCACCATGAATAAAAACGAGCGGATGACCTCGCCCATGGTCTCTTTTTTCTTTTCGGGCTTCATGGCGTGAGAGTTAGCGTCTGTCATCTGTGGTTCCTAATGTGTCATGCCAGCGCAGGCTGGCATCCAGTTTTATGCATGCTGGATACCAGCTTTCGCTGGTATGACAACAGTTGATATTATGCGGCTAGTTTCACCACGCCATACAGATCATAGGCATCCGCATCGGTGATCTCGACGTTGATGATATCCCCCACCCGCACACCTTTGACAATGGGGGCATAGACGTTCCCATCCACCTCAGGGGCGTCGCCACGGCTGCGGCAAATGAGTTTGCCCTGGGCGGCGGCATCGACCATCACTTGCTGGATGGTGCCGATTTTGCGCTGCAGTTTGGCCGCGGAAATGGCTTGCGCTTTTTCCATGAAGCGGGCGAAGCGTTCGTTCTTCACCTCCTCGCTGACATGGTTGTCGAGCGTTTGGGCGGTGGCGCCCGTCACGTTCTCGTATTTAAAGCAGCCCACGCGGTCGAGCTCGACCTCATCCATCCAATCGAGCAGGAACCGGAAATCCTCTTCCGTCTCGCCGGGGAAGCCGACGATGAAGGTCGAGCGAATGGTAAGATCCGGCACTTGCTTGCGCCAACTAGCAATGCGCGCAGCCGTTTTTTCCTGATTCGCAGGGCGGCGCATGGCCTTGAGCACGCTTGGGGATGCATGTTGGAACGGAATATCGAGATAGGGCAGAATTTTGCCCTGCGCCATCAGCGGCAACACATGATCGACCGATGGGTAAGGATAGACATATTGCAAACGCACCCAGATGCCGAGTTCCGCCAGCGCTTCGCATAGGCCAAGCATGCTGGTCTTCACCTCGCGCTCGCGCCACGGGTTGCTGGCATATTTGACATCCACCCCATACGCACTCGTATCTTGCGAAATGACAAGCAGTTCCTTCACGCCGGCCTTGGCGAGGGTTTCGGCCTCGCGCAGCACATCCCCCACCGGGCGACTGACCAAATCTCCGCGCATCGAGGGAATGATGCAGAAGGAACAGCGATTATTGCAGCCCTCAGAAATTTTAAGGTAGGCGTAATGGCGCGGCGTGAGTTTGACACCGCCGGGTGGCAGCAAATCCATGAACGGTTCATGCGCAGCGGGCAATGCTTTATGAACCGCGTCCATCACCGCTTCGTAGTGCTGCGGGCCAGTGACCGCGAGCACGTTAGGGTATTTATTCGTAATCACCTCAGGTTCGGCACCGAGGCAGCCGGTAACGATCACCTTCCCATTTTCATTGAGCGCATCGCCGATAGCACTGAGCGATTCCTCGCGTGCGGAATCCAGAAAGCCGCAGGTATTGACGATAACGAGGTCCGAACCCGCATAGTCCGGCGCAAGGTGATAGCCCTCGGCACGCAGGCGGGTGAGAATACGCTCGGAATCAACAAGCGCTTTGGCACAGCCAAGCGAGACAAACCCGACGCGCGGCGCAGCTTTGGCAGCAGGCGTTTTGGTCATTGTTTTTTTTGCGGCGGTGGTGCGTGCCATTAGGCTATCCCTCGTTTTTCGAGAGGCTTAGAGCACAGCTTTCCACCAGATGCAAGATGAGACCCGCGTTGGCATGCCCCTTGCTTACAAAAAAGCGACCCCATGCAAGGAGCCGCGAATGAGTACGATTACTAATACCAGCCTTAGCCAGTTTTACGCCTTGAAAGATGCAAAACAGGGCGCCACCGGCAACGCCGCCGAGCAATCGGCCGCCCCAAGCCTTGCGACCGCGCTTTCAGCCCTCACCGGTGCGAAGGCGGATAATGCTCAAAACAAAGCCACTGGCTCTTACCTTTTGGATTTAAGTGAAGAAGCCAAAAATTATCTCCAACGACTCAATGGTTCGAGTACGGCGACTTCTGGCGCTTCTGCACGCTCGGGGATTGTCCTGACAAGCGCCCAACAGAAAACATTGACGGATATTCTTGCAGCCTACAAAGATGCTCCCTACAACGATGCCACCTTCACATTGATTCAGCAGGATCTCGACGCGGCAGGCATCGGCGCTGACACACTTGCCGCCAAGAATCAGGTCAAACAACTCAATACCACCCTGATCTTCCTTGATGTGCTGAATGGCGGCGATGGCAGCGCAGGCACTATCGGCGATTCCGAGACCCTAAAATCGCAGGCGAAGGGCTATCTGGAAGCAGTCGTCGCGCAGTGGGAATCGATCTCCTCTACCGCGAATAAACGCGACAGTGCCAGCAATACCAGCCGCTAATCATCGCCACTAAACGGGCGATAGTACAGGTACCCCACCTAAAAGGAGCCGCAGAAGCCCATCGCCGGCTCAATATATTCAAAGCTGCGATCCATCGCACTGGATTGCGACCACCAGAAGGGCATATGGCCATAGCGCAAGGAAAGCTGTGACTCAGCCGACTTCTCATCGTTCTTAATTTCTGCAAGGTAAAGTGCTGACGCAAGCCCCGTGCGATCCGCACCGGCGGCGCAATGCACCAGCAATGGTTTGGGTGCATCGCGCATCATCTTTACCAGTTCCTGCGCATGCTGGTAATCAAGCGCACGCGACGATTTCATCCGAAAATCCATGTGCTTGATACCCAGATGCTGGCTGGCTTCCAGCTCGCTATCATACCAGGCAGTCCCTTTGTTCTCACCGCGCAGGTTGATGATGGATTTGATACCATAATGTGCGTGCATTTCCTTTATCTGCGCTTGCGATAATTGTGCCGAGCGATAAAGCTCACCCGGGACGACCGCTTGCACATTTCCAAAAATGAACTGCTGAATGCCAATCCAGGAAAAATACAGCGCTACCACTGCTAAAACGCCCATCCCCAGACGAATAGCTACTTTTTTAATCATGTATGTCGCCACAGATAACCTCGAGATTATTCATATCGCACCACTGATACTTTCGCAATACTACACCAGCAACAAAAAACAAATGAATATCTCCGCGTAGCGGCCTATCGGCGTTGCCGGACGCCTAAGATGTAAGCGTCGAGAAATAATGGGTTGAGATTCCCATCAACAGTTGCTACATGTGCCCACCGCCTGACGAACATAAGCTGCGTCAAGGCGTTGTGGAGAGGTGGCCGAGTGGCTGAAGGCGCTGGTTTGCTAAACCGGTTTACGGGTAACACCGTAACGTGGGTTCGAATCCCATCCTCTCCTCCATTAACCAAGAGCCATTTGGCTATTGGTTAATGG
>CAZOFC010000018.1:0-18618 GCA_964578965.1 uncultured Azospirillum sp. | reverse complement strand
GCACGACGGTGATGTTCTCCTCGGAGGCGAGGCGCTGGAACATCGTCAGCACCTTGAACTACCTTCCGCATGAGGTGGAGGAGCGCATTGTTTCCGCGAAGTCGCCCACCTTACAAAACGCCGATGGCAGCCTGCTCATCGCACGCATGGTAGCAATGGCCAACCTCACCCGCACCGGCTTTATGAATGGCGATATCTCCACCGTCATGAGCCCGCGCACCGTCATCAGTTGGGCTGAGAACTATGCCATTTTCCATGACCTCGATATGGCCTTCCGCCTGAGCTTCTTGAACAAGTGTGACGAAATGGAACGCACCACCATTGCCGAATATTACCAGCGCTGTTTTGATAGCGACCTGATGGCGGCGGCGTGAAGCCAACGCCTACCACCGCCGACCATAACTTCCTGCGCTTGCAGGCCGAGGTAGCGCAAGCCTTATCAGGCAAGGCGGAACTCAAGGTCAGCGTGGGTCTCAACCGCGTCGTCGATGACCCACTCGCCGCACGCGACCTGATTCTCATCGCTAAATCGGCGGATGCCACGGATGCCGAGGCCACGCGCCATATGCGCGGTCAGGTCGATCTGGCGGCACTTGCACTCAAACACCATAATGCCAGCGCGCATGAAAAACATCGCCCGGCGGATGCGCAAGCCGCCGCCACCTTCGATGCGCTCGAGCAAATTCGCTTAGAAGCGATTGGCAGCAAACACTATGCGGGCGTGAAGCATAACCTTGCGCAGCGCCACCAAACCGCGTTCGAGCTTAAAGGCTATGATGCCTCAAACCCTGAGCACACGCTGCTTGCCCTGCCCGATGTGGTGGCGATGGTCGCACGCCAAGCCATCACCGGCGAAGCGCCACCGCCTGCGATTGCAGCACTTGTGAAACAAATGCTGCCCTGGGTCGAAAAAGCGGCAATGCATGACATCAAGAACCTCACACGCGCGATTCACTCGCAGGCAGATTTTGCCAAAATCGCACAGGATATTCTGTTTGACCTGAAGCTGATTACGCATCGCACCGGCAATGTCGAAGGTGCCACGGGTGAGGACGCAAGCGAAACCGGCGACGCCATCGGCCACATGAACGATGATAGTGATGAATCGCTTGAAAGTGAAGCCACCCAATCGCTCGAATCCTCGGGCGAAGCGGCGGATAATGACCATGGCGAACGCAAGGAAGTGAAGGCGCAAGGCGAGTTTGAAAGCGACGCCGATCAGGAAATTATGCCGAATGAAAAGGCCCCGCGTAGCATTCCCAACCGCTTGGAATTTGCCGCCAACTTAGCCAAAAACTACCGCGCCTTCACCACCAAGCATGACGAAATTGTGGTGGCGAATGAATTAGCGACGAGCGAAGAGCTCGACCGCCTGTTCGATCAACTCATGCAAAAAGTGAAGCAATACCACACCGTCACCAGCCGCTTGGCGACACGCCTACAGCGCCTGCTGCTCGCGCAACAAACACGGCAATGGATCATGGAACTTGAGGATGGCATCATCGATAATTCGCGCCTCGCCCACATTGTCGCGCGGCCGGATATCACCACCATCTATAAGCGTGAAAAAGATTCCGACTTTAAAGATACCGTCATCACCCTGCTGATCGATAATTCAGGCTCCATGCGCGGGCGGCCTATCACCATCGCCGCCCTTTCGGCGGATATTCTCGCCCGCACGCTCGAGCGCTGCGGTGTGAAGGTTGAGATTCTGGGCTTCACCACGCGTGATTGGAAGGGCGGCAACGCCCGCAAAGCATGGCTTGATGAGGGCCGCCCCGTGAACCCGGGCCGACTGAATGATTTGCGTCATATCATCTACAAATCCGCCGATCAGCGCCTCACGCCAGCGCGGCGCAACCTCGCCCTCATGCTCAAAGACGGTATCTTGAAAGAGAATATCGATGGCGAATCCATCCTCTGGGCACACTCGCGCCTGCGCGCACGGCACGAGCAGCGCAAGATCCTAATGGTCATCTCGGACGGCGCACCGGTCGATGACTCGACCCTCTCTGCCAATTCCGGCAGCTACCTTGATAGCCATTTGCGTGAGGTCATTGGTAGTATCGAACGCGCGGGGGATGTAGAACTGCTCGCCATCGGTATTGGTCATGATGTGACGCGTTATTATAGCCGCGCCGTCACCTTGCATGATGTTGACCAGTTGGGGGATGCGATGCTCGAACAGATCACAAGCCTGTTCACGAAGGAAGAACATCGCCTGAACCGCAAGCGCAAACGCGCATAACATTGCTTATTTCGGGTTGTTCTACTGAACAACCCTTCATGCAGCCTTGCTGGCTCACGGCTGGCTCGCCCAGCTCGCAAACAAAAAAGGGCGCCTGAGGCGCCCTTTTAAATTCATTTTTACCAAATCTAGGCGGCTGGTTTAGCAGCGTCACGCGCTTTGATGATACGGCTTTTCAGCTTACGCGCCTCTTCCGAGAGCGACTTGCTGTGCGTGGTCATCAGGTAGTTATCAAGGCCACCGTTATGGTCGATCGTGCGCAGGGTGCTTGCGGCAATACGCATACGGATGGTTTGGTTCAACACATCCGACTGCAAGCTAACTTCTTGCATGTTCGGCAGGAAGCGGCGCTTGGATTTGCGGTTCGAGTGCGAAACATTGTTCCCCGAGAGAACTGCTTTTTCGGTAATTGCACAACGTCTGGCCATCGCTCTAATCCTGCTTTCAATCAACTTGTTTTACTGTGAATAACTCTGCTGGCGACACTCAAGGCGCGCCATGGGAGTCTGCGCATTACTAGCATCCGCGGCCAAAGTCAAGCACCGATAAGAAATATTTATGGGTGTTATCCATAAATTCACCATGCAACCGTAAGAAGCATATTAACAAATATAATTTGTTGATACAAATAAATCACATAATAAATATGATTTTTTCTGTATTTTTGCCCTAAGCGTCATTAAACCGTCACATAGCCTTGCTATAGTGAGGG
Organism: uncultured Azospirillum sp.; assembly: GCA_964578965.1. Classification (GTDB taxonomy): domain Bacteria; phylum Pseudomonadota; class Alphaproteobacteria; order Rickettsiales; family UBA3002; genus QFOX01. Next base: position 15,658 of record CAZOFC010000018.1, on the reverse strand, counting down.
ATAACGAAAACTTAGCATGCATGAAAGAAAGGCCAACGCCAGCTAATGGCTAAACAGGAAACAATCACCAGTTATCACTGGGCTGATGCACACAGTGTCATTCAGCGGATCGATGTGCGCGAGCAAAGCAATGGCTTTGCCGTGGCCTACCTGTATGCCAACCCCGACCCGGCGCTCAAAGAAACGCGCCTGAATATTCGCGCCGCAATTCGGCATAAAGGCTGGGGCACACTCAGCGACCACCGCGATGATAAATTTGCACTGCGCGTGAGCGGCTTGCGCAGCGGCGACGCACTGATTTCCATGCTGCAAAGCGAAGGCTTTGTGAACGCACCAACAGAGCAAAACACGCAAGCAGTGGCGGCTGAAGCCGCGCCCACAAGCTGGTGGGGTAAAGTCCGTGGCAGCACGCTGAAATACTCGGGCATACTCGCCACCATTGGCAATGCCATGTCGTTTGCCAGCGGCGTGCATCGCGGCAAAGACTGGGGCCAAATGGGGCAAGGCTTGTTGTTTGGTATTGCCGACTTGCCACTCGCCATCGCCGGCGACCGCGATGATGCGCGCCAATTGAGTGACTTTCTGCGGCAGCTCAAAACGCATTATGATAAAGAAGGTATCGAGATTCCACGTACCGCCTCGATCTATGTCGAGACATCGGACAAAGGAAAGACCATTGGCGAGCGCACGATGGACTATCTGCACCGCTATGCGAATCAAATCAAATGCAGCTTTGAAGTGGCGGCCGCCGGCTCAACCATTTGGGCAGGAAAAAACCAAGCCAGCTCGTTTAAAAAAACTGCGCCATTCTTCTGGGGGCCTGGCTTTCTGGCGTCCCTACTCATCCCTGAGCGCCAGATCGATGAAGATAAATATGCGCAGGCTGGGCCGCTTGGCCGCCTCTGGATGAAAATCCAATCGAACCCACTCAGCGTCGGCGGCCTGCTTGGCTACACCAACGTGATCGCGAACTATGGCAGCGCACTCAATGAACGCAAACAGTCGCTTGCGCCCGGCGGCGATGGCCGCAGACTTTACCGCTGGGATTTTGCCATTCCCACCGTGATGATTGGTGCGAACGGCCTGTATGCCATGTCGAAAAAAACTGTCGGCGGCGACATCAAGAGTGATGGCCTGATTGGCGATGCCTACACCGTGGCTTCACAAATCATCAATAAACAGCCCGAAGCCTTGCGCGAAAAAGCGATTGAATCAACCGCGCGGTTTTTTGCCGAGCGCACCGAAATCAAAGAAAGCTATCGCGATGCGCTGGCGCGCTTGCGCAAGGAAGTCGAGGTGCAGCGCAAGAACCCATGGTTCGAGCCACAAGGGCTTGCGAACTACACGCCCATGCCCAAAGCGCATAAAATCTTACGCGCGAGGGATGCCGCCATGGCAACTGCGCCAACTCCAGACCAGCGCGAAAGTCAAATCTCAGCACTCCACGATGAAGCGCCCGCAGCTACCATAAGCGCGCACGGGCGAGAATACATCGAGCAAGGGCTTGGCAAAACCAATGCCCCCACGGTGAGCGTGTAACGCATGAGCGAAACACCGCCGCAGAAAAAACTCTTTTTTGCGCATCCCCGGGGAACCTACAATAGTAAAGCCGAGCAGATTGCGCTGGATTATATCAAGCTTCTTTTCCCTCATCACGAGATTATTACCCAAACAGCACTATGCCCGACGCAAGGGCAACAGGCGAAAGAAGGAAACACCGCGATTACGCCGCCGATGTTGATTGTCTGGTCTTTATGCCGTTTGGTGACGGGAAGATCGACCGCATTACGGCGCGCCAAATATCATCCACGCTTCGAAAAAATGGCGAAGTTCACGAGCTCCATGTTCGGGATGATGGCATACCTTCGGGCATGTGCAGCAACATGACAACGTTTGACCGCAAACGTGCGCTAAACATCAATGATACAATCATGCATGACTACAAAGCAGGTGCGCGCGCCGGTGCCACATGGGCACTCGGCCGCTAACCACTACACGTCGAGATTGACGACTTTCAGTGCATTATTTTGAATGAAGTCGCGGCGTGGCTCCACCACATCACCCATCAGGGTGCTGAAGGCCTCATCCGCATCCGCCGCGTCGTTCACTGTCACTTGCAGTAGCGTGCGCGCTTTAGGGTCAAGCGTGGTTTCCCAGAGTTGCTCTGGGTTCATCTCACCCAGCCCTTTGAAGCGCTGGGTGGAGAGGCCCTTACGACCAATATCGATGATTGCTTTGTAAAGCTCGGCTGGCGTGTTCACTGTCACTTCAACACCCTTGCGTGTGAATTTTGCAGGGGCTGCATAATCAGCGGCAAGCGTTGAGTGAATGCCTGCAAGCTCTTTACCTTCACGGCTACCCAGCCACTTCGCATCGAGCAGCACATGCTCGACCACACTGCGCACGGTGCGGCTCACGGCAATGCCCGCATCCGTTTTCTCGGCTTTCCATGGCGTGATACCCGGCGAAAGCGTGTTGAGAATGGTTGCAAATTCCTCGACCTTGCCACCGGCAAACAGGTTGCTCAGTGCTGCTGCTTCCACCATCGGCATCGGTACGCGACGGGTGAGCGCTTGCATCAATTCCACAATGCGCGCGTTATCGAGCGCTTTTTTGGCAAGTGCTTCACCGGTGAGCTTGCCGCTGGCCAGCACCAGCTCAGCCTCATCGAGCGCCACGGCGCGCAGATATTCCTCAAGCGCCTCGGCATTTTTAAGGTAGGTTTCCGACTGCCCGCGCTTGACTTTGAACAGCGGCGGCTGCGCGATGTAGAGATAGCCCTTGGCAATCAATTCCGGCTTCTGGCGATAGAAGAAGGTGAGCAGCAGCGTGCGAATGTGCGAACCATCCACATCGGCATCGGTCATGATGATGATTTTATGATAACGCGCCTTGTCGGGGTTAAATTCCTCGCGGCCAATGCCGGTGCCGATGGCAGTAATCAGCGTTCCCACCTCTTGGCTTGAGAGCATCTTATCAAAGCGTGCGCGCTCGACGTTGAGGATTTTGCCCTTCAGCGGCAAAATCGCCTGATATTTGCGGTCACGTCCTTGCTTGGCCGAACCACCTGCCGAGTCACCCTCTACGATGAATAGTTCGGACAACGCTGGGTCACGCTCCTGGCAATCTGCCAGTTTGCCGGGCAGGCTGGCAATATCGAGCGCACCTTTGCGGCGGGTGAGTTCACGCGCTTTGCGTGCCGCTTCACGTGCGGCTGCAGCTTCGTAAATTTTGCCAATCACGGTTTTCGCTTCAAGCGGGTGCTCTTCAAACCACTGGCCGAGTTTGTCACCGACAATACCCTCAACAACAGGGCGCACTTCGGAGGACACCAGTTTATCCTTCGTTTGCGAACTGAATTTAGGATCCGGCACCTTCACGGAAATAATCACCGTCAAGCCTTCACGCGCATCATCGCCGCTTAGGTCAATTTTCTCTTTCTTCGCAATGCCCGATTCGTTCGCATAGGCGTTGATGCAACGCGTCAGCGCCGCGCGGTAGCCCATCAGGTGGGTGCCGCCATCCCGCTGGCGGATGTTGTTCGTGAAGGTCAGCGTGTTCTCGTGGTAGGAATCATTCCACTGCATCGCCACTTCGACCGTGATGCCATTCTTTTCGCCCGCCATCATGATGGTGGGGTGAAGCGCTACCTTGCTGCGGTCGAGATACTGCACATAGGCCTCGGTGCCGCCCTCGTAGTAAAATTCGGTCTCTTTTGGCTCTTCGCCGCGCTTATCAGCCAGCAGAATGCGCACCCCAGAGTTAAGGAACGCAAGCTCACGAATGCGGTGCTCAAGCGTGTTATAATCGAACACAATCTGCGAGAAGGTCTCGGCCGAGGGGAAGAAGGTCACCTGCGTGCCCTTTTTGCCTTTGGCATCGCCAGTAACTTTCAGGGGCGCAGTCGCCACACCATGCTCGAAACGCATACGGTGCTCTTTGCCATCACGCCAGATGGTCAACTCCAGCCATTCCGAAAGTGCATTCACCACCGACACACCCACGCCGTGCAAACCGCCCGAAACTTTATACGAGTTCTGGTCGAACTTACCACCGGCATGCAGCTCGGTCATGATTACTTCCGCGGCCGATCGGCCTTCGCCTTTATGCATATCGACTGGGATGCCGCGGCCATTGTCCTCGACCGTAACGGAGCCGTCCTCGTTGATGGCGACATAGACCTTATCGCAATGCCCGGCGAGGGATTCATCGATCGCGTTATCGAGCACCTCATACACCATGTGGTGCAGGCCCGAGCCATCGTCCGTATCGCCGATATACATACCAGGGCGCTTGCGAACCGCCTCGAGGCCCTTCAGGACCTTGATGGAATCCGCGTCATATTCAGCCGCATTCGCAGGGCTGCCGGTGATGTTTTTATCGTTCATTTCGTCTTCACTCACTGCTGCCTGTTTCGCGCTCATGATCTCGCTCGTTTTCCATCGTTTTTTACTATCACATTTTCACGGTTCCGCCATCAATTTCAAGGCAGGTCGAAAATCCCTCTAACCCCTTAAAATCTGCGGCGTCCGTGCCCGTCATCCATGCTTGTATCCGACACCGTCTAATCAGGTCAAAAAGCGATGCCCGCTTATCCACATCCAAATGGGCAATTACCTCATCCAAAAGCAGGATGGGCGGGACATTGCACCAATGCATGCGTGCCCGCGCCGCCGCCAGAATCATCGATAGTAGTAGCGCCTTTTGCTCCCCGGTCGAGCATTGCTCCGCCACCATATTTTTTATGCTGTGGATAACATGAAGCTCGCTGCGCTGCGGGCCAAGCGAACAACGGCCCCGCGCCGCATCAAGGTTGCGCGCTTCCATTAAACGCTCGGCCAGTATTTTTTCGGCATCGAGTGCAGAGATATTCTGGGTGGCAAGCCATGTTTCCACCTGCCCTTCAAGGCTAAGGATTGCGCAGGGGAAATTAGCGATTTCCTCGGTCAGTTCGTGGTGCAAACGGCTCAGTGTTTCTTGCCTTGCGATGGTAATGGCAATCGCCTGTTCGGCCATCTGCTGTTCAAGAATGGAAAGCCAATACGGATCTGCCCGCGCGCGGTCGCTTAGCAGCTTATTGCGTTCACGCATCGCGGATTCATAGGCTGCAACGCGCGCGGCATGCTCGGGCACAAAGCCAAACACGATGCGGTCGAGCAGTTTGCGCCGTGCGGTGCCTCCTTCTGTGAACACTTGGTCCATACTCGGCGTCAGCCATTGCACACAGACATGGCTTGCAAGCTGCGCATGACCGCGCACCTTCTCGCCATTGATTTTGATGATGCGTTTTTCCATGGCCGATTCGCCATCGCGCCCAGTGCCAATGAAGTGGGTTTCCTCGCCCGTAATTACTTCGGCGGCCACCACCCAAGGAGAGGCTTGCCTTACACTATCCTTTGTCATGCCTGCGCAAGCAGGCATCCAGCGCGACGCGTCCGCGTCGCTGGTAATTTCTTCTAACTGGATGCCAGCGTTCGCTGGCATGACAGCTGGTGAACCCAGCGCATCCATCTCGCGCAGCTTGGCAGAACGTAAACCACGCCCGGGTGCAAGCAGCGAAATCGCTTCCAGAATATTGGTTTTACCCGCCCCATTGCGCCCGCGCAGCACCACGGGCTGCGGCTCAAGCGCGAGTGATAGGCTGCGGTAATTACGAAAATTCTCGAGTGTGAGTTTGGTGATGGCGTGGTGGACAGTCATGAAACTTGCTTATCCGCCTCCATATATGAGATGCGTCAAGATGAATGAAATACTAGGAGTTGTTGAGCACAAGGAAGGCGCGTAGCAGCGCTACGAAACTGACTGAGCATCAACAACGACGACGTAGTTCGTCATCTTCACGCACCGGGCGTATCACACCCGCATTGGCATGATGACGTAGAGCGCGCCCACATCCGCCGGGTCGCGCACGATGGTAGGTGAGTTGGCATCCGCGAACACGAACTGCGCGGTTTCACCTTCCACCTGCGCCATCATATCGAGCAGGTAGCGGCTATTGAAGCCAATCTCGACAGGGTCGGCACCATACGAAACCGAAATTTCTTCCGTCGCCGTGCCCTGCTCGGCGCTCGAAGCGCTCAGGGTGATTTTGCTGCCCGCAAGTGCCACCTTAATGCCACGCGATTTTTCGCTAGTGATGACCGATACGCGATCCACCGCTTTGGCAAATTCGGCACCGTTCACTTCCATCACTTTATCATTCCCGGTCGGAATCACGCGCTCATAATCCGGGAAGGTGCCGTCAATCAGCTTGCTCACCAGCACTGCATGACCCACGGAGAAACGAATTTTACTTTCGCTCAGCGAAATCTCAACCTTCTCGCCGCCCTCTTCCACCAGCTTGTAGAGCTCGTTGATTGTTTTACGCGGAATGATGACACCAGGAATCGCTTCCGCCCCTTCAGGCAAGCCAACTTCCATGCGCGCAAGGCGGTGTCCATCCGTCGCGACTGCGCGAAGCACCGCAGCACCTTGATTGTTGGCGGCATGAAGGTAAACGCCATTCAGATAGTAACGCGTTTCTTCAGTTGAAATGGCAAAGCGAGTTTTCTCGAGCAGCGCCTTGCACTCGGCTGGGGTGATGCTGAATTTATGGCCAAGCTCGCCCTCTGCCATGACCGGGAAATCATCTACCGGCAGGCTTGCCACCGAGAATTTCGACTGCCCCGCAGCAATCGTTAGTTTGCCCTTGTCGCCTTGCGTGATTTGCACACTCGAACCATCCGGCAGCTTGCGCACAATTTCATAGAACATGTGTGCCGGCACTGTGGTGGCACCTTTTTCCTGCACATCCGCCGCGACTTTCTCGACAATAGCGATATCCATATCCGTTGCGGTGAGGTGCAATGCACCCTTATCAGCATCCAGACGGACGTTAGCGAGGATCGGAATCGTGCCACGGCGTTCAACCACCGACTGAATAGGGCTAAGTGCTTTGAGCAGGACCGCGCGTTCAATGACCAATTTCATGGGATTTTCTCTAACATTGCGAGGGGTTAATCGGGTTAGGAAAAGTTATAAAGCGCTCGCCTTGATTGCCAAGCGAATTATCAGTTATGCACAGCAATAATGCGTAATGTACGCGAGCAATTACCGCCCAGCAGCCACTGCCTTCACCACCAGATCAGTGGTTTGCGACACATATTGACTCAAGCTACGCATATCGCGCTCAAAGGCCAGCGGATCAACGATATTAAGCTGGGCAATAAAGGCCAACACCTGCGTCACCACCGCCTCATTCTGGATGATGCCACCGGCATCGCCCATCCCGGCGGCAATATGTGCATGCTGCGCATCAACGCTGAAAAACGCATCATTAATGTCGTTGAAGCTGCCATTGCGGTTGCTGTCGATCTCGATCAGTACCTGACACAACACCCCCGCCTCGCTGCGCACCGTGATGCGCACCCCCGCCATCATCAGGCTGTGCGTTTGCTGGCGCTGCACATCCTGCTTGCTGGGCTTGGTGTAGGCCAAATGCTCATAGGTAACAACATCCGTCGCCTTCACGGGAATGAGCGAAACGGGCGATACTGTGTCTGGTGCGGCCATGCGGTGCCCGGCTTACGCCGCGCTTTGCAGCATGCGCATCAACAGCTCAACATCATCCGCGAATTCCTTATCGAGGCGGGCGAGCTCATCGATGCGCTTCACTGCATGCATGACCGTCGTGTGGTCCTTGCCACCGAATTTACGGCCAATCTCGGGCAGTGATTTGGTGGTAAGCTTCTTGGCCAGATACATCGCGATTTGACGAGGGCGTGCAATGGCTACGCTACGACGCGCCGAATGCATATCCGATACCTTGATATTAAAGTGCGCCGCGACCTTTTTCTGGATATCTTCGATGGTGATGCGGCGGTCATTCGCACGCAGAATATCATGCAGCACTTCCTGCGTTGATTCCATCGTCACTGGGCCACCAACAAGGGTTGCATGCGCCACCACACGGTTAAGTGCACCTTCCAGTTCACGCACATTGCTGGTGATCTTGTGCGCAAGGAATTCGAGCACGCGCGTTGGTACGTTCGCTCCTGGCACTTTCTCAAGCTTCGCCTGCAAAATACCAAGGCGCAGTTCATAGGTCGTCGCATGCACATCGGCCACCAAACCCCAGCCTAAGCGGCTGCGCACGCGCTCTTCCATGCCTTCAAGGTCGGCCGGCGAGCGGTCACCCGAGATGATAAGCTGCTTGTTCTGATCAACGAGCGCATTGAAGGTATGGAAGAATTCTTCCTGCGTAGAATCTTTGCCGGAGATGAACTGCACATCATCCACCATCAGCACATCGACACTGCGGAAATATTCCTTAAATGCCATCGTATCCTTGCTCCGAATCGCGCGGATGAAGAGATACATGAACTTTTCGGCCGAGAGATAAATCACCTTGCGGCTTGGATCCGTTTTGCGGATGTGCCAGGCGATGGCATGCATCAAGTGTGTTTTCCCAAGGCCTACTCCGCCGTAAAGAAACAGCGGGTTGCTTCCGGGCGTTACGGTAGCGGATTCGGCGACACGGCGCGCGGCAGCGTGCGCGAGTTCGTTCGATTTACCAACCACGAAATTTTCGAACGTGTAGCGCGGGTCAAGCGGCGCTGAAATGCTATCGGGGTTGATGGGCTTATCTTCGTTCGCAGCGGCACCGAGCATCGCGGCTTCTAGGCCTTGGGGTTGCTGTTGCGGTGCCTGTTGCACGGCGGCGTTCGGGTTATGAACGGCAACGGGTTCTGCCTTCACAAAAATATCTACCGAGTGAACGGTCTGGTCTTCCTGGCACCAAAAGCGCAGGATATTATCGGCATAGTGGGCGATAATCCACTCGCGCATGAAGCGCGTTGGCACCGTGATCATGGCTTGGCCATTCTTCACATCCGCCAGTTTCAAAGGCTGCAACCAGCTTTTAAAAATGGCTTCGCCGTAGCTGACCCGCAGGCGTTCGCGAACGCGCTCCCAGCGGGCAAAGTGATCGGGACGGCGGGTCTGGATAGAAGAAATCTCGTTCATTGGATGCCTTACCTTGAATGTTTTTTGTGATTCTATTTTTTGTCGATTATGACTTGAATGCTGGCTTAGAACTCAAGCTTGCTGCCACGGCAGGCGGCTCGCTTTCCAGCCGTTCACCTGTCCACGTTGATGATTGCTGTTAATGTCGCCTTCAAATCCTCCTACGATGTTGAAACAATGATGATAGCCTGCCGCCGTTGCAGCGATGGCCGCGTCGGTCGAGCGACCGCCGGTCTTGCATAGAAAATAAAGTGGGGTTGTTTTATCCGGCACCGCCGATTCCAATTGCGTAATGAAATCAGGATTCATGTTGAACTGCGGATAAAATTTCCATGAAATGGTTTTGACAGTTTTATGGATGCTATCGAGCGAGGGGATCCCCGAGAAGGCCCATTCCGCTTGTGTGCGCACATCCACCAGCTGGCTGGATTCGTTCTGGGTCAGGACGCTCCAAGCCTCGATGGGCGAGACATCGCCAGCATAACGAGGGGTTTCAGCGCGTGCAGCAGCAGCCATGTGATACCTGTTCGATCTGTCAATAGGGTTGACATCGCCTGAAGAACTCAGGCAACAGAAAGGGGATGCGGCCCACGCGGGTCGCGACACACAGAAGATATTTTTGGATTTTTTTTATTTAAGACGCAGGAAGCAGCTTATGCAGCAAGTGCCTTCACACGCGCAGCCAAACGGCTTACTTTACGCGAAGCGGTGCCCATCGACAGAACGCCTTTGCTCACGCCACGCATAATCTCCGGCTGCGCCGATTTAAGCGCCGACTGCGCCTCGGTCGCGTTGCCAGATGCAATCGCAGTTTCGACTTTCTTAACAAACGTACGAATACGACTCATACGCGAACGATTGATTTCGGTACGACTCTCCGTTTGGCGGATGCGTTTTTTTGCCGACTTGTGATGTGCCATGGTAAACCCACTTCGTTGTTCAATGCTTGTTATCAAGGAGGGCGAAACTAGCGACGACATTCCGACCAGTCAAGCGCTTTTATTCACACCCACAAAAAAGAAAATTATTGACGCCGCTCACCCTTAAAAACGCTAGGTTTTTTGCCGTGTTGCGCGGATTGGCTGGCATGCCGGGCACCAATAGGTCGAGCGCCCTGCGTGGGTGCTGGTTTCAATAAATTCGCTGCAACGAAAACAGGGTTGCCCATCGCGTCCGTAAACTTGGAAATGATGCTGAAAATATCCCCCCTCATTTTGTGCCCCAACGTAGTCGCGCAAGGTCGATCCACCAGAGTTAATGGCAGCCTCCAATGTGACCCGAATCGCATCAATAATGGCGGTCGATTTTTGATGCAGCTTATGCGCCGGCATGGAGGGATGAAACCCGCATAAATGCAGGGATTCTGAGGCATAGATGTTCCCCACACCGACCACTAATTTCTGGTCCATCAGTACCGGTTTGATAGCCCCTGTACGGCGCGTCAGTTGCGCTGAGAGATAAGCGGGCGAGAACTCCTTGGAAAACGGCTCAGGCCCGAGGTTTTTTAAAAGTTTGTGCGCGCACGCATCCGATGTTTTTACAAGGTCAATCACACCAAAACGGCGCGGATCGTTAAAAACCATTAACCTATTGTTTTCAAGCGCAATAAGCACGTGGTCATGGGTTTTGGGCGTGTAGCCATCGGCGTTCACCACAATAAAACTGCCCGACATGCCCAGATGCGAGAGCATGGTTTGCCCATCATCAAGGTCAATTAGCAGGTATTTTGCCCGTCGCCGAACATCAATAATTGTGCGGCCTGCAAGCTGTTTTGCAAGTGACTTAGGAATCGGCGTACGTAGATCATAGCGCCGCACCTTCACGCTCACAATGCGTGCGCCGTTCACCGCTTTTAACAATCCGCGCCGGGTTGTTTCCACCTCAGGTAATTCGGGCATCGCTCGTCCTCATCACAATTAATTAACATGCATATCGCTTGTCGCCGTGTAAAAAAGCCGCTACCAGCATGCGCGAGCAAAGGTAATGGTATGAGCACCGCAAAACAACAACAGCCCGATGATCACGCACAGGATTCCATCGCGAACCATTTTGGTTTTCGTAAAGTGGAAAGCGATGCGAAAGCAGGCATGGTGCGTGAGGTATTTTCATCGGTTGCAGGACGCTACGACCTAATGAACGACCTGATGAGCGGTGGCATGCACCGGCTTTGGAAAAATAATTTCGTGTCGCGCATCAACGTGCCCGCCTCCGCCGCGATTCTCGATTTGGCGGGCGGCACTGGCGATATTGCCGTGCGCCTCAAGCAAAAAACCGGTGCGCATGTCACCGTGTGCGACATCAATGAAGCGATGCTAAATGTCGGCCGCGACCGCCAGCTTGATGCGGGCGTTAGCCAAGGCCTGCGCTGGGTGTGCGGCAATGCCGAGCATTTGCCCGTGCCCGACAATTCACTCGATGTCATCACCATCGCCTTTGGGTTGCGCAACGTCACCGATATTCCGCAAGCGCTGCGTGATGCGCACCGCGCCTTGAAGCCTGGCGGCCAGTTTTTATGCCTTGAATTCAGCGAAGTGGTCATCCCGACTTTAGCCAAGCTTTACGACAAATATTCCTTCAAGCTCATTCCCAAAATCGGTGAGCTTGTGACCAAAGATCGTGATTCCTACCAATACCTCGTCGAATCCATCCGCATGTTTCCAAAGCAAGAGAAACTCAAGGCGATGATGACCGAAGCCGGCTTCGCGCGAGTGACGTATGATAATCTTTCCATGGGTATTGTTGCCATCCATCGCGGGTGGAAAATCTGATGCTCACCAACCTCAAAAACTCACTGCGCCTATTTGGCATCGGTTGGACACTGGCGCGTCACGGTGCCTTGTTCGGGCTTGAGGCACTGCATGTTTCGCCCACATTGCTGTGGCTGTTGCGTTGCATTGCCCGCCCCCACAAAGGCAAGCGTCGCGGCGAGCGGCTGGCTGCGGCTTTAACCGCCCTTGGCCCCACCTTCATCAAAGCTGGGCAAGCACTCTCCACCCGCGCGGATTTGATTGGCGAAGACATCGCGCGCGATTTGAGCGCGCTGCAGGATAATGTGCCGCCATTTGCGAGCCGCCGCGCCCGCGCGATTGTGGAAGAAGAACTCGACGCCCCGATTGAAACGCATTTCAGCCAGTTTGACGAAGACCCGATTGCCGCTGCCTCCATCGCGCAGGTGCATTTTGCGGTCACCAAGGATGGACGTGAAGTTGCCGTTAAAATTCTGCGCCCGAATGTGGAGCGTGCCTTTCAACGCGATATCGATCTCATGTTCTGGATCGCACGCATGGTCGAGCGCCGCCTGCCCCATTATCGCCGTTTGAAGCCCGTGAAAGTTGTCGAGACCTTTGCCGAAACCATTCGCCTTGAGCTTGATTTGCGCTTTGAAGCTGCCGCGGGTGAAGAGCTTAAACTCAACACCAAAAACGATGCGGATTTTTATGTGCCGAGCATCGATTGGGAACTCACCCGCCGCCGCGTCCTTGTCACCGAGCGTTTGCGCGGCATCTCCGCCGGTGATATCGAGGGCCTCAAAGCCGCTGGCCTCGACCTAAATAAAATCATGGAGAGCGCGGCGAAGTCGTTTTTCAACCAAGTCTTCCGCGATGGGTTCTTCCACGCCGATATGCACCCGGGCAACTTATTCGTGCTGCCGGACGGGCGCCTAGCGCCGGTTGATTTTGGTATCATGGGCCGCCTCGATCACGAGAACCAGCTGCTGCTCGCACAAATCCTTTGGGCGTTTTTCCGCGGTGATTTCATGAAGGTCGCCCAGCTGCATCACGATGCAGGGTGGATTCCAAAACATGTCTCGGTGCATGCCTTTGCGCAGGCCTGCCGTGCCGTTGGCGCACCGCTCATGGGCAAAGCGATGAATGAAATTTCTGCTGGGCGTTTGCTTGGCCAGCTTATCGGCATCGCCCAGATGTTCGAGATGGAAGCGCAGCCGCACCTGCTGCTACTACAAAAAACGATGATGACGGCCGAAGGCGTGGGTCGCAGCCTTAACCCCAACATCAATATGTGGGAGTTAAGCGAACCGCTGATTCGCGACTGGGCGAAGGCGAACCTGGGCCCCCGCGCGCAGGCCAAAGTGGCGTTTGCCGAGTTCAAGGAACTACTCCACGACGCCCCGCGCGTGCTGCGCCAAATCAAGACTCTGCTTGAGCGAGAACTCGAGAAGCGTGGTTAGCTAACGAGCTTTATCTTCCGCCCTTTGCTTTATCCTGAGCAGCCGTTGTGTTTGCTGCCTGGGTTGTCATTTGCCCCAAATCCTTAAGCTCGGCATTGCTCAAGAAACCATCTTGGCTATATTGCTTAAACTTGGCTTGAATAGCCGCAAGTTCCTGCTTGCTAATATTCGCTGAGACATCGCGCTCTTGTTTATTACCACCACGGTAATCACCAGTTGTTACCTCTGCTGATCCACCAAGAAACGTGCTTAAACGAACACTACTTCCACGCCCAGTTTCAACGTTGATGTTGCTAAGTGTGCCATCACGATTTTGTGTAACAAATACTCCGTTACTAAAAGCAGGCTCTTCTGGAGATATACGGGCACCCTCTCCACGCAACTCCTTGAATGTTCTTGCATCAATAGCTTTTGTTATAATAGCTTCAATTCCTTGGTGTTCCTCAGCTGTAAACCTCCCGTCCTTTAAAGCATTTTTGATCGATTTTGCAATCATACGCGACTCTGCAATTGTAAAATCATCAACAATGTTAGTGCCATTGGCAGTAACAACTAAATCATCATTTTGTTCGATGCCCAAAAGAATTTCAATTTCTTTACCTTTAGAATTGAGATTAAACTTAGCAGTAACTGCACCTTTCCGATCATGACTAAATGAATCACCATCTCTCAGCGTGTGTTTAGCGCCATCCTTCGAAGTGTATACAGCCGAATCGCCTGTAAATAACCCTCGCGTGTTCTCATAGATTTCACCTGCGAAATCACCCCAAGTTCTTTTATTATCAGCCATCACTCTCTCCATTCATTCTTGTTTCACCGTGGGGCGTGGTTTTCACTGCCCTCAGCTTTCAGTTTGCCCCCCCTAATTAATTTTTCATTAACTAAAGGTTGGCAATTGGTTAAAATTTGAAGTTTTATTGTTATCCCTGCGCAGGCAGGGGACCACTTTGAGGAGATTCCCGCCTTCGCGGGAATGACAAAGCTGTAGATTTTATATACGAGCCTTATGGCTCTATCGCACTGATGCTATCTCGTTGCCTTCCGCCACGAACTGCACTAAACACAATTCGAAATTGTACTTTGTGAGGGTTCCACATGGCGTTGCCAAAAAGCGTTCTTCTTATCATCTCAGGTTCGGTCGCAAGCTACAAATCGCTTGAGCTGATTCGCCTGTTGCGTGCGCAAGCGGTCGAGGTCACGGCTATCCTCACCAAGGGCGGCGCGCAATTCATCACCCCACTTGCCGTATCCTCCCTCACTGGCACCAAAACCTACACCGATTTATTTTCCCTCACGGATGAGACCGAGATGGGCCATATCCAGCTTAGCCGTGTGGCGGAATGTGTGCTGGTTGCCCCAGCTTCCGCCAACATCCTTGCTAAAATGGCGGCGGGCATCACGGATGATCTGGCCACCACTGCGCTGCTCGCCACCAACAAGCCCGTCATCGTCGCCCCGGCCATGAACCATAAAATGTGGGAGCACCCGGCCACGCAGCGCAACATCGCCCAATTGCAAGCGGATGGCGTGACGCTCATTGCCCCAACCGCAGGTGATATGGCCTGCGGCGAACACGGCGTGGGCCGTATGGCCGAGCCTGCCGATATTCTGGCGTTTCTTAGTCACCAGTCACCAGTCTCCGGTCTCCAGAAAAGAATTGAAGAACAACATTCTGGCGACTGGCGACTGGCGACTGGCGACACACTTATTGGTAAAACCGCAATCGTGACCAGCGGCCCCACGAATGAACCCATCGACCCGGTGCGTTTTCTGGGTAATCGTTCATCGGGCAAACAGGGCCACGCGATTGCCAAAGCATTGGCGGAGGCGGGGGCCAGCGTCACCCTCATCACTGGCAATGTTTCCATCCCCACGCCGGCTGGCATGGCGGCCGTCATCCCCGTCGAGAATGCGGAAAGCATGCTTGAAGCCGTTACGAAGGCGCTGCCCGCGGATATTTTTGTCAGCGCCGCCGCAGTGGCCGATTGGCGACCGGCAATCGCTTCCGCAAAAAAAATCAAAAAACAAAACGCACTCGACACCTTAACCCTCGAGTTCATTCCAACCGTCGATGTGTTGGCCAGCATTTGTGCGCATGCCAAGCGCCCATCCCTCGTCGTTGGCTTTGCCGCTGAGACCGATAACCTCATCGAGTATGCACGCACCAAGCTGCTCAAGAAAAAATGCGATTGGATTGTCGCCAATGATGTGAGCGGCGGTCAGGTATTTGGTGAAGAGACAAACCATGTGACGCTTGTCACCAATGCGGGCGAAGATACATGGCCGCATGCCAGCAAAACCATCGTCGCCGAAAAACTCGTCGAAAAAATTGCCAGCCATTTCACAAGCGTAAAACCATTAAAAGTAAAGAAAGCCTGATACCGAAGAAACGCAAGATACTCTGTCACCCCGTCTTTACGACGGGGTCCAGCTTTGGAAGTAGAAGCGGGATGCCGTGGTAAACAC
>CAZOFC010000017.1:0-19524 GCA_964578965.1 uncultured Azospirillum sp. | reverse complement strand
CCTCTTTCATGCGATGATATCATGCGGTCAGGTAGCGCCTGAACGTATTCTCCTTTGCCTCTTATTGGACCATCAACGTTAAAGTCCCAATCGGTTTTTTGCCGATGATCATGCTCCATCGCACTTCGGTCCGGCGTTTTTGAGCCGTCAAATCTTGCCCAAGGGTCACCTCGCCACAGGTCAGTCAGTGGCTCACTACTAGGATTGTATGCCCCCAATGCCCCTCTAATACCATCGATGTCATAGCGCCAAACGTCTTGATACGTTTTCGAATCATTATGAGAGTGCTCATTGCCGTCGTGCCCAATAGGCTGTTGACGACGCCCCGGTTCAGATATCGAATCCTCATGGAAGAACGAGATATGTGGTCCATGACCTGACACATGCATTACCCCATCGGTCATCGTTAAATAGCTTTCGCTACCAATACCTAGAATACTATCTGCTGCTACACCCAGCCGACTTGCGACAATATCAATAATGTATACATTGGGGTTAGCCGCGCCGATTGCGTTCGCATCATCCACAATTTGTTTTAACTGCTCACCGCTTATACCAAATTGCTGTGCGATTGACGCGTAGGCTGCATTTAGAGGCAAGGTATCTGACCCCTCTCTTGAGCCATCATAAAAACTTTCGTCACCCGCTATGACTGGTGGCCCCTCTCTTGAGCCATCATAAAAACTCTCGTCACCCGCTATGACTGGTGGCCCCTCTCTTGAGCCATCATAAAAACTCTCGTCACCCGCTATGACTGGTGGCCCCTCTCTTGAGCCATCATAGAAACTTTCGTCACCGCTTATGATATCTGGCGCTTCTCGCGCAGTAATAACCCCGTCAAGCGGAGACGGTATGTAGCGACCATTCTCATCAACAAGCGCTATCATTGCCATTTGCCCATCTGGCCCCATAAATCTGGCGTATGGACTTTGCGCGATTTTGACGCGCGCATCCAGTTCCTCCGGGGTAGGAACATAACTCAGGCGACCATTCTCGTCCCGGTAAAGTAAAGCGATTTCCTGCCTGGTTCCATTGCTGCTGGTGTACGCGTTGTATCGCTGGCTTTGCTCTCTAAGAAAATCATAATTGGGGATGTAGCGTCTAACGGCATCCATATCATGGATGCTGTCATCGCGAGGATTTTCATCGTCCACTGCCAGCGTTCCATCGGGGTTTGTTCGATATATCGTAGCAACCATGGCGTTTCTCGTAGTTGTTTACTTTGGATAATTTACTCTCGCGGACGTTAACATTTGGTTAATTCTACGCCTTTTTATGCACTGCACACTAAGCCCCTCGACAAGCGCGCGTGGGCAGCATACGAAGAGCACGCAGTGACGCACCGTCATTGCGAGGCTTTTGCCGAAGCAATCCAGCGCGCCAAGTCCTTGGCGCTAGACTTTTCTTTGGTCTGGATTGCCGCGTCGCTACGCTCCTCGCAATGACAAACCAAGTATGGAGATTTTATGGCCGATAAGAATGAGATTGTGATCGTGGATGCCGTGCGCACGGCGGTGGGCAACTTCAGCGGTGGGCTCTCGACACTGACCGCAGCACAATTGGGTGCAGAGGTCATCAAAGCATTGCTATCGCGCACGAAGGTGGCTGCAAGCGATGTAAACGAACTCATTATGGGCCAGGTGCTTGCGGCAGCGAATGGGCAGAACCCTGCGCGCCAAGCGGCGATTCATGCGGGTCTTGCTCAAGAATCCACGGCGATGACGATTAACCAAGTGTGTGGCAGTGGCCTGCGCGCGGTGGCCGAGGGCATGAAATCCATCCAAAGCGGTGATAGCACCATTGTGATTGCGGGCGGGCAAGAGAGCATGAGCCTCTCGCCCCACGCCATGCAACTGCGCAACGGGGTGAAAATGGGTGACGGCAAAATGCAGGACACCATGATTGTCGATGGGTTGTGGGATGCGTTCAACAACTACCATATGGGCATCACGGCCGAGAATATTGCGACGCAATTTCAAATCACCCGCGAGGAGCAGGATGCTTTTGCTGCCAGCAGCCAAGCCAAAGCGGCAAAAGCGCAGGCGGATGGCAAATTTGCCGCGCAAATCATTCCCATCACCATCAAAAACAAAAAAGGCGATGTGGTGATGGATAAGGATGAGTTCATCCGTGGGGATTCGACCGCGGAAGTGCTTGCTAAACTGCGCCCTGCCTTCAAACCCGATGGTTCGGTGACCGCAGGGAATGCCAGCGGCATCAATGATGGCGCAGCGGCAGTGCTGCTGATGACCCGCGCGGAAGCCGAAAAGCGCGGCCTTACCCCACTCGCCACCATTAAATCATGGGCAACGGCGGGGGTTGACCCAAGCATCATGGGTACCGGCCCCATTCCTGCCAGCAAAAAAGCCCTCGAAAAAGCAGGCTGGAAGCACAGCGACCTTGACTTGATTGAGGCGAATGAGGCATTTGCCGCACAAGCCATTTCGGTAAACAAAGGCATGGGCTGGGACGTGAACAAGGTAAACGTGAACGGTGGGGCGATTGCGATCGGCCACCCGATTGGCGCTTCGGGCGCGCGCATCCTCACCACGCTGCTGCACGAAATGAAGGCACGCAGCGCGAAAAAAGGCCTCGCCACGTTGTGTATCGGTGGCGGCATGGGCATCGCCATGTGTGTGGAAGCGGCGTAACGATTAGTGTGAATGATAAGGAACGAAGATCATGGGTATGAAGAATAGAATCGCGATTGTCACCGGTGGCACGCGCGGTATTGGCAAATCGATTGCGGTGGACCTCAAGAAAGCAGGCTGCAAGGTGATTGCGAGCTATGCAGGCAACGAGGAAGCCGCGCAAGCATTCAAGAAGGAAACCGGCATTGAAGTGATGCGCTTCGATGTGGCGGATTTTGAGCAATGCCAGCACGCGGTACGCCGCATTGAGGCGGAAATCGGCGCGGTTGATATTCTCGTCAATAACGCGGGCATCACGCGCGATGGGTTCATGCACAAAATGGGCGAAGAAAGCTGGGATGCAGTGGTCGATACCAATCTCAAATCCTGCTTCAACATGGCCCGCGCCGTGATCGAAGGCATGCGCGCGAAGGGCTATGGCCGCATCATCAATATCAGTTCCATCAACGGCCAGACGGGGCAAATGGGCCAAACCAACTATGCCGCGGCAAAAGCGGGCGTGTTTGGCTTCACCAAATCACTCGCGCGTGAATGTGCCGTGAAAGGCATCACCGTCAATGCGGTGGCCCCGGGTTACATCAACACCGACATGGTGGCTGCTGTCTCGCCTGAGGTGATGAAAGGGATTGTTGCGAAAATCCCCGTTGGACGACTCGGCGAAGCGGCAGAAATCGCGCGCGCGGTGTGCTTCCTTGCGGATGACGCGGCAGGATTCATCACCGGAGAGACACTCTCCGTAAACGGTGGCCAACACATGGAGTAATGGCGCAGGCGCACACACGCGCGCCTGCCGCAGCAACTACGCGTCGAAGTTTACTTCCACGCTGCGTTTTTCACGCGTGAGCTTGATGCGATTGCGGCGCTTGGCCCCGCTCATCGCGCTCGAATCCTCGTCGTGCCAGATGCCACTGGTCGTCGCCATATTGAGCGCCGAAGTGAGGGCAGCATATTGCACAGGCTTGCTAGCATTTGCTTTTTTATTGATACGAATAAGCATTGGTTCTCTCCATCCTTGATGACTTAACCTATCACACAAGGGTTAATGTTTGATTAACGAGGAATTACAAACGGTTTTGCTGCAATGCACGCGGCGGACGGCCAGTTTTTCCCCAAAACTACCCACAGCATGCGCTCTGTAACGCGTTTCTGTAAGGATTATTTTTAGTATTGGGCTAATTTTGCAACAGATTGGCCGTATTAGTTGCAACAAAGCAACATATAAGACATTCGGATAGACTTATATCGCTAAAATTGCAACAGCCGCGTGGCTTTAACGCTTGGCAATTTACCAATTTTTTCCAGCAGCTTAGCATCAATCGCATCGTCCACCTCGATCAATGCCACGGCGTGCGTCGCCTCTTTGTTGCGGCCCAGATGGAAGTTCGCGATATTCACCTTGGCTTCGCCCAGCAGCTGCCCAACGCCACCGATGAGGCCGGGCTTATCTTCGTTGGCGACATACAGCATGCGGTTACCCAGCGAGGCCTCGAGCATCACATCATCAAGCGCGACAACGCGAGGTTTATCACCGAACAAGGTGCCGCTGATGGAGAACTGGCCGCCATCGAAGATGACGGTGATGCGCATCAGGGTTTTGTAATGCGCGGTGCGATCATGGCGAATTTCGCTGACCTCGATGTTGCGGTCCTTCGCCACCACGGGTGCATTCACCATGTTCACGCCTTCCATCAGTGGGCTCAATAGCCCATTGAGTGCCGACGCGGTGAGTGGCTTGGTGTTGAGTTCCGTGACCTTGCCTTCGTATTCAATCGTCACTTTGGTGATGCCGCTGCTGGTCATCTGCCCGGCAAAGCCGCCGAGGCGCGTCGCCAAATCTAGGTATGGCTTCAGGCGCGCTGCATCTTCTGCCGAAACGCTTGGCATGTTGAGTGCGTTCGTGACCGTGCCCACGGTCAGGTATTCCGCCATTTGCTCGGCCACTTGGATGGCGACATTCTCCTGCGCCTCGCTGGTGCTAGCGCCCAAATGCGGAGTGGCGATAATTTGTTCCATACCAAAGAGCGGGTTCGATTTTGCTGGCTCTTCCTCGAACACATCAAGCGCGGCACCGGCCACATGGCCCGATTCAATCGCGGCCTTGAGGTCGGCCTCCACAATCAAGCCGCCGCGCGCGCAGTTGATGATGCGCACGCCCTTTTTGCACTTGGCGAGGTTTTTCTTATCGAGCAAATTGCGCGTCGCATCCGTCATCGGGGTGTGCAGCGAAATGAAATCCGCACGCGCGAGCAACGCATCGAGCTCTACCTTCTCCACATTCAGCGCCGCGGCACGCTCGGCAGAAAGGAATGGGTCATAGGAAATCACTTTCATTTTGAGGCCCTGCGCGCGGTCGGCCACGATGCTGCCGATATTGCCGCAACCAATGAGGCCGAGCGTTTTGCCGGCCATCTCGACGCCCATGAATTTGTTTTTTTCCCATTTGCCGGCATGGGTGCTGGCGCTGGCAGCAGGAATATCCCGCGCGAGCGACATCATGAGGGTAATCGCGTGCTCGGCCGTGGTGACGGAGTTACCGAATGGCGTGTTCATCACCACAATACCATGGCTGGTTGCCGCTTTAACATCCACATTATCGACCCCGATGCCCGCGCGGCCAACCACCTTGAGTTTGTGTGCCGCAGCAAGCACCGCCGGGGTAACCTTGGTGGCCGAGCGAATGGCCAGGCCATCATATTGCCCGATGATCTCGATGAGCTGTTCTTCGGTGAGGCCCGTTTTGAGATCGACCTCAACGCCTTTTTGTTTGAAAATCTCTACGGCAGCGGGGCTGAGTTTATCGGAAATGAGGACTTTTGGCATGGGGAACGAACCTTAATGAAATGTTCATGAAATAACGCTAGGATGCTATAACCATCGGGGTGCTAGGTGGTCAAGCGATACGATAGGAAATGCTTAAAGAATGGTCACGCGTGAAGATTGGATAACGAACCGCAGGGAAAAACTCGAGGCGATGATATTAGCACGTCTGAGCAATGAACCTGAAGGACGGTTGGCGATTGGCATTCGAAGCCTCTTGTACCCTTTTTCCGGAAAACCACGCGCAGTGCGCGCAGCGGTGCCTTTCTCACTGGAATCCCTTGATCGAGTGATAAATAACATAGCAAGCACGCTGGCAGCAGAGGATTGGGCCAGCTTTGAATCTGACCACGATGTGCGCGACGAAAATGCGACGATTGATGCTGCCGTTAAAAAAGTTGCGATGGCGTTGCGCATGAGAACCGATGAAAAGAAAACCTGGGAGCGATGACGATGCTGAGGAAGTTTGACCAAGAGGCGGCAGAGAAACGTATGGGGCGATTGCTTGAATTGATTACGCCGCATATGGATGAGATTAACCAACTTATCAGCGCCCATCATTCAATTGTGATAAGCATCCCTGAGGATGTGCACCCATTGCACCCCGATGAGCTGCGTGAAGCGCGCGAAGAACCATCCCTGTTTCGTCGCGCCATCCTGAGTGATGCATTGTTTCGGATCGCAATCGCCGAGCAACAAACCGGCGTCACTTACCCAGACCAGGACATACCTGAAAAAGTAATTTCGGATATCAACGCCAAGATCGCTGAAATGGTTGAGATAGAACGCGGCGCACGCAGCGGCCGCATGCATTGAGCTCATGCAGCTTTGGCGGTGCCTTGCTTAATTTCCGCCCAAGCCCAATCGAGCCATGGCAGCAGCGCTTTCACATCCGCATTCTCGACCGTTGCCCCTGCCCAAATGCGCAAGCCCGCGGGCGCATCGCGGTAGGCGCCAATATCATAGGCCACCGCTTCTTTCTCAAGCAATGAGGTGAAATCTTTGAGGGCTTTGGCTTGCGCCTCGGCGGCGAGGCCTTGATACCAGCTATCACGGATTTTGAAGGTAACTGAGGTGCAGGAACGAATGGACTTATCCGCACACAAGAACTCGATCCAATCTGATTTTTCTACCCAATCGGTCAGCACCTTAAGATTATTTTCTGAACGTTCAATTAGAGCCTTAAGGCCGCCCACGGCTTCCGCCCATTTCAGGCCATCGAGTGCATCCTCGACCGCGAGCATGGAGGGGGTATTGATGGTTTCGCCGACAAAAATACCATCAATCAGCTTACCATCTTTGCTCATCTGGAAAATTTTTGGCAGCGGCCATGCGGGGGTGTAGGTTTGCAGGCGCTCCACCGCTTTGGGGCTTAGGGCAATCATGCCGTGCGCCCCCTCGCCGCCCAGGGCTTTTTGCCAGCTCCAGGTCACCACATCGAGCTTGCTGAAATCCATGTCCATCGCGAAGGTGGCGCTAGTTGCATCACATATCGCGAGGCCTTCACGGTCGGCGGCCACCCAATCGAGGTTCGGTACGCGCACGCCCGAGGTGGTGCCGTTATAGGTGAACACCACATCGCGCGTCCAATCCACCGTCGAAAGATCAGGAATCTGACCATAATCGGCCTTAATTTCGCGTAAATCGGTAAGTTTCAGCTGCTTTTTAATATCGACATACCAGGTTTTGCCGAAGGATTCCCAGTGCAGCACATCCACCCCGCGCGCGCCAAGCAGGCTCCACATCGCCATCTCAATCGCCCCGGTATCGGAGGCTGGTACAATGCCAAGCACATAATCACTCGGGATGCCAAGGATGGCTTTGCTGCGGGTGATCACCTCCGCGAGTTTGGTTTTGCCGATTTTTGCGCGGTGCGAACGGCCAAGGGCGGCGTCTTTCAAGGCATCGAGCGTCCAGCCCGGGCGCTTGGCGCATGGGCCCGATGAAAAGCAGGGATTGTTTGGTTTTTGGGTCGGTTTCATGTGCGGGCCTCTAAAGTTAACGTCACTGCGAGAAGGTAACGGACTCTCCTATTGTCATGCCAAACTTGATTTGGCATCCAGCGCGCGAAGCGAGAACCAAGAACTGGATGCCAGCCTTCGCTGGCATGACAACAAGAGAGTATGCGCGCTCCTCGCAATGACGGTGATTATTATTACCTGCGCCTTAGTAGGCCATGGATTGAAGGGTTGTCAACGAAAGCAGCGCGCACACCACTATTCACAATGCCCAATCCTTGTGCTACTCGAATAACAATCAACAAAACTGGAGTGAGAGTGATGGAAAAATTTTGTAAAAAAATCATAATGGCCGCTTGTGTTTCGTTGCTTTTAACTGGCTGTACAACGCGTGTGACTCCGGAAACTTCGGTTAGGACTTATGAAGTGAACGATGTCGGCCAATTAACAAACGCTTTAAGCCCTACTTTTGCAACGCTGGGCTACATTACCGATAAAGCAAAACTGGAAAAGACCACGAACACAAATACCTCTCACAGCAAAAAAGCCGAGTCTACCATTTACGAATATGGGCCGGCATCGCTTCCGCACAACGGCTCATTTTATCGTTGCATGAAGCTTGCGAACGTAAAAATCAGCAATGAAACGGGCACATCACTCTACTTTGTCGAATTACAGGCAGTTTCCGTTACCTGCTACAAATCAATAGGAAAGGTGAACTTCGAGGTAGAAACTGATACATCGATCTACGAAAACTTCTTCAACGCATTTTCAAAAACGGTTGGCAAAGAAGGTAAAAAAGTCGGTAGTAGTCGTTAGAATCATGTTCCGTTACGGCTGATACACCATCCGCGACAGCGCTGCCATCATCAGTTCCAAATCAGCGGGGCGGTTGAGGCGGTGGTCGCCATCCTTAATCAGGGTGAGGGTCACCTCATCCCCCATCAGGCGGCTGGCGAGGGTGAGGCTTGTTTCCCACGGCACATCCACATCCGCCTGCCCGTGAAGAAGATGGATAGGAATATCGAGGCCGATAATATCATCGAGCAACAAATGCGTGCGCGCTTCCTCGATGAAATGGCGGGTGATGGGGTAATCCGTATCCGTCATCTCACTATGCGCCCAGATGAGGCCGTTCTCCTCCATCTCGCGGCGCTGTTCGGGCTTCATGCGCGCAAACATCAGGCGCTCGGTAAAATCCGGCGCGCTGGCCACCCCAATGAACCCACGCACGGTGCCTTTGCGCTCGAGCGCGGCATTCAGCGCCACCCACGCGCCCATGCTGGAGCCAATGAGGATGATGGATTCCGATTCGGTATTGTCGATGACCTCAAGCGCATCCTTCATCGCGGCGCCGATGGTGAAATCCATGAAATCGCCATCCGATGCACCGTGGGCGAAATAATCAAAGCGCGTGAGGGGCACGTTACCCGCTGCGCACCATTCAGAAAGCGCAGTGGCTTTGGTCGAGGCCATATCCGAGCGGTAGCCGCAGCAAAACACCACGCGTGGCCCCTGCCCTTGCGTGCTGTGGGTGGCGATGCGGTGGCCACGCGGGCTGGCGATAAAGGTAGGTTTCATGGTGTGACTCATAGCCTAGTGATACAAAAATTATAAGTATAATGTCATGCCGTGTTTACCACATCATCCCGCTTAACGATTCCAAAAAGCTGGACCCCGTCGTGAAGACGGGGTGACCGTCTGAAAATACCCGGCGCTTCAATGAACCGGATAACTGTGCATAGCACAATAAACCGTTGCGCTGCACGTCTGAACCTTTATTCATCATGCCATGAGTGACATGCCGACCATTTTACAAGTGCTACCGCGCCTCGAATCCGGCGGGGTGGAGCGCGGCACGGTGGAGATTACCGCCGCCATCCGCGATGCGGGAATGAAACCGCTGGTGGCCTCGGCCGGTGGGGCGCTGATTCCGCACATCACCTATGCCGGGGGCGAGCATATCACCCTGCCGCTGACCAGCAAAAACCCTTATATCATCTATCAAAATGCGCGGCGGCTATACCGCCTCATCAAAGCGCGCAATATCAATATCATTCATGCACGCAGCCGCGCCCCGGCATGGTCGGCTTACTTCGCAGCGAAATGGGCGGGCATTCCATTCATGACCACGTTTCATGGCATTTACGGCACCGAAAGCAACTTCAAGAAGCGCTACAACAGCGTGATGCTTAAGGGCGCACGGGTGATTGCGGTGTCGCAATTCGTGAAGGAGCATATTCTTTCCACCTACGAGGTGGACCCAACGATCATCCGCACCATCCCACGCGGCGTGGATTTTAGTGTGTTTGATGCGCAAAAGCTGATTCCCGACCGTATCCAGCAACTGACGAAAAGCTGGGGGCTGTTCGATAATTTCTCGCCCGTGATTTTCTGTCCCGGGCGTATCAGCCGCATCAAGGGTCAGCATGTGTTGATTGAAGCGCTAGCAAAGATTGCCGACTTACCCTTCTTGTGCATCATTGCGGGCACGGATAATGGCCATGAGGATTACCGCGAGGAGCTGGAGCAGCTCATTCGTGCACGCGGCCTTGAGGGCAAGGTGCGCATTGCAAGCAGCACGCAGTTCATGGCCGAGGCCTATACCCTCTCGCATCTCGTGGTGGTGCCCTCGATTCAGGCGGAATCGTTCGGCCGGGTGGCGATTGAAGCGCAGGCGATGGGCAAGCTCGTCATCGCGACCGACCATGGCGGTGCGCGCGAGACGATTGTGCCCAATGAAACAGGTTACCTCGTGCCGCCGGAGAATGCCGAGATGATGGCCGAGGCGATTCGCTTTGCGCTTAGCCGTGATGAACGCACGGTGAAAGCAATGGCTGAATTTGCGCAAACCCATGTGCGCACGCATTTCACCAGCGCCCGCATGAAGGCCGATACCATTGCTGTGTATCGGGAGTTACTGGGATGATAATTACAGGAGAGAGACGTCATCGCGAGGCTGAAGGCTGTGGCGATCCAGCGCGTCGAGTCTTCGACGCTCGATTCTCTTTGGTCTGGATTGCCACGTCGCTTACGCTCCTCGCAATGACGAATAGAAACTATGAACCATCCTGAAAACATCCTCGTCATCAAGCACGGCGCGCTGGGCGATATTGTGATTGCGACCGCAGGCTTTGCGGCGATTCGCGCGGCACACCCACACGCCCATATCACGTGCCTGACGACAAAAGCCTACGCCGACCTTATGGCGCAAAGCCCCTATTTCAATGAAATCTGGGTGGATAGTAAGCCCAAACTGCGCGAGCGCGCGGCACGCAAACGCCTGCGCGACATGCTTCGCAGCAAGCCGTGGACATGGGTCTATGATTTACAAACCAGCAAACGCAGCACGCTTTACCCGTGGCTCTTAAGCCGTCCGTGGCCGCGCATCAGCAATGTCAGCCGCTTTGCTAGCCACGGCTATACGGACCCCGCACGCCACGGCAAACACGCGCTTGAGAATTTACGCCTGCAACTGGCCATCGCGGGCATCACCATTGGCATGCCGGATGTGGGCTGGCTGAATGCGGATATTGACGCCATCATGGCGATGATCGGCACGCACCGCAAAGTGCCACAAGGCGAACAACTGAATGATTGTGCCCTGCTCATTCCCGGTGGCGCGGCCCACCGCCCCGAGAAACGCTGGCCTGCCGAGCAATATGCAAGCCTTGCGCAGGAGCTGGCAAGCCGCGGCATTCGCCCAGTGTTGATTGGCACGAATGCGGAAAAAGAGGCCCTCGATTCCATCGCGGCGCGCGTACCTGCGGCCATTAATTTATGCGGTAAAACGAGCATCGCGCAACTGGCCACCCTCGCCCGCCACGCCACACTCGCGGTGGGGAATGATACCGGGCCAATGCATATCATTGCCGCAAGCAATTGCCCCTCCACCGTGCTGTTCAGCTTCGCGAGTGACCCTAAGCGCAGCGCCCCGGTGGGCAGCGCGGTAACCATTCTGCGTGAGCGGGACCTCGCCACCCTCAGCGTTGATCGCGTGCTCACCAGCTTGACACTGGCCGCTTAAGGGCTAGAGTCCGCTTCCCAATTTTGGAGTATCTATGAATCAGGCCAACCCTGCCCCAGCTGAAATTACCATCACCCTGCCCGATGGCAGCACCCGCGCCTACCCTACTGGCACCACGGGCGAACAGGTGGCGGCAAGCATTGGTGCGGGCTTGGCCAAAGCCGCCGTTGCCATGAAGGTGGATGGCGTGCAGCGTGATTTGTATGCCCCGCTGACACAGGATGTGCATCTGCAACTCCTCACCGCGAAGGACGCGGAAGGGATTGAAATCATCCGCCACACAATTACGGCGCAGCTGCTCGCGCGCGCGGTGAAGGAGCTATTTCCCGGCGCGAAGCTCGCCATTGGCCCGACAATTGACCACGGGTTTTATTACGATGTGGAGGCACCGCACACCATCACGCCCGATGATTTGCCCAAGCTTGAAGCCAAAATGGCCGAGCTGCTGAAAACCCAGAGCAGCGTTACGCGTGAGATCTGGAAACGCAGCGACGCAATTGCGATGTTCGAAGCGCGCGGCGAAAGCTACAAGGCCGAAATCATCCGCACCGCGCCGAACGAACCGGTGGGGGTGGATACCCCGCGTGACCATGTCTCGCTCTATCGTCAAGGCAGCGGGGATGATGCCTTCATCGATCTTTGTTTTGGCCCGCATGTGCCGAGCTTTGCGAAAATCACGGCCGCGTTTAAACTCACCCGCATTTCGGGCGCCTATTGGCGCGGGGATGCGAAGAATAAACAGCTCACCCGCATTTACGGCATCGCCTTCCCAACCGAAAAAGAGCTCAAAGCGCACCTTACGATGCTGGAAGAAGCTGAGAAGCGCGACCACCGCAAGCTGGGGCGCGAGCTTGATTTATTCCACCTCCAGCAAGAAGCACATGGCAGTGTTTTTTGGCACCCCAATGGCTACCTGATTTGGCGCGAGCTTGAGGCATATATGCGCCGCGCGATCGATGATGGCGGCTACCGCGAGGTGAAAACCCCGCAGGTGATGGATGCCAAGCAGTGGGAGCAATCCGGCCACTGGGGCAAATACCGCGAGAATATGTTCGTGATTCCGGATGAAGTGCCCAACACCGATGATACTGGCCCGATTGTGAGCAACAAGGCCGAGTGGATGGCGCTGAAACCGATGAACTGCCCGGCGCATGTGCTGATTTTCAAACAAGGCATCAAATCCTACCGCGACCTGCCCTTGCGGATTTACGAAAATGGCTGCTGCCACCGCAACGAGCCACACGGCGCGCTGCATGGACTCATGCGCGTACGCCAATTCACGCAGGATGACGCGCATATTTTCTGCCGCGAGGATCAGATCGTTTCCGAGGTGCGCCAATTCTGCGAACTCGCCGATAAAGTCTATAAAGATCTGGGTTTCACGAACTACACCATCAAGCTGGCGTTGCGCCCTGAAAAACGCTTCGGCACGGATGAAATGTGGGATAAGGCCGAGGCCGAACTTCGCACCGCCGTGCTTGAAGCAGGCCTCGATAAAGCGCATGGTTTTGAGGAACTGCCCGGCGAAGGTGCCTTCTATGCACCAAAACTTGAATGGCACCTAACGGATGCGATTGGCCGCACCTGGCAGGTGGGCACCATTCAATCCGACCGCGTGTTGCCCGAGCGGCTCGATGCCAGCTATGTGGGCGAGGATGGCGAAAAGCACCGCCCGGTGATGCTACACCGTGCAATTTTTGGCTCCTATGAGCGCTTTATTGGTATTCTCATCGAGCATTATGCGGGCAAGCTGCCTGCATGGTTGGCACCGACACAGGCCGTGGTCTGCTCCATCACCAATGAGTTTGATGGCTACGCGCAGGAAGTGTTTGACGCCTTGAAAGCACAAGGAATTCGCACACATTTCGATAACCGCGCCGAGAAAATCAACTTCAAGGTGCGTGACCACTCATTACAAAAAGTGCCCTACATTATTGCCGTGGGCGGGCGTGATGCTGAGTCACGCACCGTTGCCCTGCGCACGCTGGGCAGTGAAGGCCAGCAAACACTGGCGCTTGACGCGGCCGTTCAAACCCTTGTAAAGGATTGCAGCGCGCCGGCTTAGACATTCGTCATTGCGAGGAGCCCCGCGACGAAGCAATCCATCTGCTTTCTTTATGTGGCCAAGATGGACTGCTTCGCTACACGCTCGCAGTGACGTAAAAAACTTGGAGAAACTAACGAATGATGGCAACCCATGGCTCTTAAAGAAAAACGCGGCCCCGAGCCCCGCGTGAATCGCGAAATTACCGCGGATAAAATCCGCCTCATTGGCGCCGATGGCGAAATGATTGGCGTTACGAATGTTGCCGAAGGGTTGCGTGTTGCAAGTGCCGCTGGGCTTGATCTCGTGGAAATATCGCCGCATGCCGAGCCACCCGTTTGTAAGGTCATGGATTACGGCAAGTTCCGTTTTGCCGAGCAGAAAAAACTGCAAGAGCAGCGCAAAAAGCAAAAAGTCATCCAGATTAAAGAAATTAAGGTGCGCCCTGGCATTGGCCAGCATGACCTTGAAATTAAACTGCGCGCGATTCACAAATTCCTCGATGAGGGCGACAAGGTAAAACTTACGCTTCGTTTCCGTGGCCGTGAAATGGCTCACCAAGAACTGGGTATGGCGGTACTCAATAAAGTGCGCGAGCAGCTAGGCGATAAAATCAAGGTCGAGCACGAACCGAAAATGGAAGGCCGCCAAGTGATGATGGTGGTGGCACCCAGCGGGAAGCATTAACGGATTTTGATTATGTCATGCCAAACTTGATTTGGCATCCAGCGCGCGAAGCGCCAGCAGAAAAACTGGATGCCAGCTTGCGCTGGCATGACAATCTCGTAGGGCTTAGCGATCTACTTCACCAAGAACCGGCTGCCGGGTTTTACGGGTTGCGTGCCCTGCAAATGTGCAGGCAATGCATCTGGCTGATAGGTTTTCACATCGAGCGTGAGTAGTGAAATTAGCGGAAATGGCAGGGCATGTGCGCCGTTTGAGCGATCAATCAACGAGGCTTCGGCTACCACCACGCCGCCATGTTTTTCAACACACGCCACCGCTTCCATTGATGATTTACCGGTCGTTACCACGTCCTCGACCATCAGCACCCGTGCGCCGGGCGTGATGCCAAAGCCGCGACGCAGCGCGAACTCGCCATTCTCGCGCTCGCAGAATAGGGTCTCGACACCGAGCTGGCGGCCCATTTCATAGCCAACCACGACGCCCCCCATCGCAGGCGCGACGACGAGATCGATGGGAAAGCCTTCCCCCCTTGCGGGGGAAGGTTGGATGGGGGGGCTGGATAGTGAGGCGTTCTGATTCAACGCCCCCTCACCTAGCCTCTCCCGCAAGGGGAGAGGAACCATAGCGCTTGTGGCTAGTGCCGCGCGCAATTTCTCGGCCAATGCCGCACAGAGTTTTTCGGCGCGCTTTGGGTTCATCAGCACCCGCGCGCATTGCAAATAGGTATCGGAGTGCAGGCCCGAAGAAAGAATGAAATGCCCGCGCAGGATGGCTTCTGCGGCCTCAAACTCGGCCATAATTTCAGTATCGGTTAGCATATATACTCCATTACGTTACACTGCGAGGTCAGATGACCGAGCGAGCCATCAGCCCGCAAAGCGGCGCGCCATGACGATTTCAGGAGAAATCGACGGGCGCAATTGAAATATTATCGAGTAAACGGGTGCTACCCAAGCGCGCGGCAACAATCAACCGTGCTGGGCTACTCAACTGTGCGAGTGGTTCAAGGTTGCTCGCATCGCGCAATTCGAGGTAATCCAACGATTCAAACCCAGCAGCGAGGATATTGGCTTTTGCCGCATCCATCAGGGGCTGAATATCTCCCTTGCCCGCCATCGCAAGCTGTGTAGCCAGCGATTGTAGCTCAGCATGCAGCGCGGGCGCCACGGCACGCTGCGCGGGTGTAAGATACTGATTGCGTGAGGAGAGCGCTAAGCCATCCGCCTCACGGACGGTAGGCATGCCGATGATTTGGCAAGGAATATCTAAATCGCGCACCATTGCTTTGACGACGCAAAGCTGTTGGTAATCTTTCTCGCCGAACAGGGCGTAATCCGGCGCGACTTGCAGCAATAGCTTGGCTACCACCGTCGCTACCCCATCAAAATGGCCGGGGCGCGCGGCCCCCTCCATGCCGTCACTAACTCCCGCGACATGAATGCTGCTTGCAAACCCGGCCGGGTACATTTCCTCAAGGCTAGGCAGCCACGCTGCATCCGCCCCAGCATCACGCAACATGGATAAATCATTCTCCAGCGGTCGCGGATAGCGACTAAAATCTTCGTTCGGGCCAAACTGGGTGGGGTTGACAAAAATGCTGACCACCACGCGTTTTGCATGGGTTTGCGCCGCTTTCACGAGCGCAATATGCCCCGCATGCAATGCACCCATGGTGGGCACCAGGGCAATGCTCTCGCCTGCGGCGCGCCACTGCGCAACCGTTTCGCGAAGCAAAGAAATGCGTGTAAGCCTTAGGGTGTCCATTGAAATTTCTTCATTCGTCATTGCGAGGAGCGTAGCGACGTGGCAATCCATCTTATGAGTATGTGGCCAAGGTGGATTGCTTCGCTATGCGCTCGCAATGACTAGATTTAACTGAATACTTACTAACTATTGAAAACCCATGTCGCAAGCCAAACCGAACAGTTTTATGGCCGCCTACGAGCGAAAAGTCGCCGATGGCAGCTTGCGCCCGGATGCTGCCCAGCGCAAAGCCGCAGAGGCGTTTGAGCTGTTGTTCCAGCAACTGACGATGCCTGAAAGCCCGCTAAAATGGCGTTGGCTGCGGCGCAAAGCAGCCACCGAGCGCCCGCTTGGCCTTTATGTCTCGGGCGATGTGGGGCGCGGCAAATCCATGCTGATGGATTTGTTTGTTGAGGCCATTCAGCCTCGCTGCACGGTGCGCCGGGTGCATTTTCATGCCTTCATGCGCGACGTGCATAAGCGGCTGTTTGCTTACCGTAGCAGGCAATCGGGCGATGCACTTGAGCAAGTGATTGCCGATATTGCGGGCGAGGTGCGCCTGCTCTGCTTGGATGAATTGCAGGTGACGGATGTGACGGACGCGATGATCATCGCACGCCTGTTTGAGGGATTGATGGATGCCGGCGTGGCGAGTGTTTTTACCAGTAACCGCCGCCCGCATGAGCTTTATCAAGGCGGCTTGCAGCGCGAGCAGTTCATGAAATTTGTGGCGCTGCTGGAAAAGCGCATCCCCATCATCCGCATCGAGAGCGCGCAGGATTATCGCCTTGCGAAACTTAAGGCGATGCAACGCAGCTATATGTTCCCGCGCAACGATGCATCGGATGATTTTCTTCTGCAAAGCTGGAACAGCCTCACCGAGGGCAAACCGAACGACCCGCTGCGCATTGAAATTGATGGGCGTATTCTGCGGCTCGATAAATATGCGGATGGGGTGGCGTGGCTGACCTTTGCTGAATTATGCATGCGCCCACTCGGCAGTGGCGATTACCTTGAGCTGTGCAAATACTGCCATACGATTCTGTTGCAGGGTATCCCCAAACTCACCCGCGAAGACCGCAACGAGGCCAAGCGTTTCGTGACCCTGATTGATGCGCTGTATGATTGCCGGGTGAATGTGATCATCACGGCGGAAACACCGCCCGAGGGCATTTACGAGGCGGGCGATGGCAATTTCGAGTTTGCCCGCACCGTGAGCCGCCTGATGGAGATGCAAAGCGAAAGCTACATGGCGCAGGCAAAAACGGCATAGGCCAGATTTTTGTCATGCCAGCGCAGGCTGGCATCCAGTAAAAGCTTCTGCTTGCTATTCATCAAAAAAGCTGGATACCAGCTTTCGCTGGTATGACAGCCTGTATGCTGTGCTTGCGGTAACCATAAAATGCGACTAAATCAGCCAGATGAGCACCACTCCCCTCACCGTTTATCTGGCCGCGCCGCGCGGGTTTTGCGCTGGCGTTGACCGCGCGATTGAAATTGTCGAGCAAGCACTCGCCCTCTATGGCGCGCCGATCTATGTGCGTCACGAGATCGTGCATAACCGTTGGGTGGTTGAGGATTTGCGGGCGAAAGGCGTGATTTTTGTTGAAGAAGTCAGTGAAATTCCCGCGGGTGGTATCACCGTGTTTTCGGCCCATGGGATTTCAGAAAAGGTCGAGAACGATGCGAAACTACGCGCCCTCCCGATTATTGATGCGACCTGCCCACTCGTCACCAAAGTGCATAATCAGGCCCGCCGCTATGAACGCGATGGGTTTGAAATTGTCCTGATTGGGCATGCGGGCCACCCCGAAGTGGAAGGCACCAGCGGCCGTGTGAAAAAGGTCTATCTCGTCGAGAATCTGGCGGATGTGGAAAGCTTGCACGTCGCGACGCCCGAGAAACTGGCGTATGTGACACAAACCACCTTGAGTGTGGATGATACCAAATCCATCATCGCGGCGCTTAAGCAGCGCTTCCCGGCCATCCATGGGCCTGAGACCAAAGACATTTGTTACGCCACCCAAAACCGCCAGCAAGCGGTGAAGGAGCTGGCGAAACAGGTGGAACTGCTGCTCGTGGTGGGCTCAAAAAATTCGAGCAACAGTAATCGCCTGCGTGATCTGGGCACGGAATGCGGCATCCCCGCCTACCTCATTGATGATGCGACAGACATTAACCCCGCGTGGCTTGATGGCGTGAATAAAGTAGGGCTTACGGCGGGTGCATCGGCCCCGGAATTGCTGGTCGAGCGGGTGGTGAAATATCTAGAGACCCTGCGCGTGGTGGCGGTCGAGCCCTTCAATGTGGTGGAAGAGAATGTGGCCTTCAATCTGCCGCCCGAGGTGCGTAGCCAACCGTTTAAGGATCGTCTCAAGGCTGGGTAGCTCTCTGCTTTGTCATGCCGTGTTTACCACGGCATCCCGCTTAGGCTTTAAAAAAGCTGGACCCCGTTTTAAAAACGGGGTGACACATCTCTGCGATTGATTAGTTAGCGTATATGAAGCCGCTTGCACCGGGTGATTTGCATGCTATAACCGCGCACACGCTGGTTAGGGCGGTTAGCTCAGTTGGTTAGAGCGCCTCGTTGACATCGAGGAGGTCGGAGATTCGAGTTCTCTACCGCCCACCAGCATTTCCTTGGAACATTTCTTCAGATTGACACATGAATCAGCGCCTAGCGCGCATGATGGGTGTTCCCGTGGGCGTGCGCGTCAACATCCGCGCGCAATTTCTTAATCTCTTCACTGACAGCGGTTTGATAGGCGGTGAGGTTTTGTGCCTCGCGGTTGCCAAACCATGCCCCCACTGCCGCACCTGCCACAGTCGCAAATACAGTCATTTTTGTGAGATGCTGAGTAGGCGTTGCCCCTTTTATTTTGTGTGAAAAATCATACGCAGCAAAGGGAAGCCCTGCGATGGTCGCGCCATTGAATATGCCATTGAGTACCAGGCTCACATGGGATGTGGGAGGCTCCTCCAGAATATTCAGGCGTGCCTTGCTCGATGTTTTAGTCTTGTCCATGCTTAGAATGTAACACAGCTTTGTTACAGTTCTGTGACGGCAGGAGCGCTATTTAACTGCACGGCGACGTTTATCCGCAGGGTAAACGCCAAGCACATTCACTTTTTGGGTGAAAAACCCAAGCTCCTCAATGGCCAGTTGCACAGGGCGCTGGTTCGGGTGGCCCTCAAAGGTCATGAAAAATTGGGCGCTGCTATTTGCCCCCGCACGGATGTAGCTTTCGAGCTTGAGCATGTTCACGTTGTTGGTGGCAAAGCCGCCAAGCGCCTTATACAGCGCCGCTGGAATATTGCGAAGGCTGAAGAACAGGCTGGTGAGTACCATGCCACCCTCGGGGCTTGGGTCCACCCCCTCGCGCGAGAGGACGACAAACAGCGTTTCGTTATCATCCGCATCCTGAATATTGTCCGCCAGTTTGGTGAGCTGATAGAGCTCGCCCGCAAGCGAGGAGCAGATGGCCGCTTTGCTCGCATCATTCCACTTCGCCACATCCCGCGCGGCGGTGGCGGTATTATCATGGATGTGCGTTAAGAGTTTATGTTCGCCAATGAAGCTGCGGCATTGCAGCAGGC
>CAZOFC010000016.1:0-19534 GCA_964578965.1 uncultured Azospirillum sp. | reverse complement strand
TGCCTGGTGGTTCATCCGGTGGTTCATCCGCCGCAGTGGCCGCGCGCCTTGGCTTCATGGCAACGGGGACAGATACGGGGGGTTCCATACGCCAACCTGCGGCGTTCACGGGAATTGTGGGCATTAAGCCAACTTATGGCCGCTGCTCGCGCTGGGGGGTGGTGGCGTTTGCCAGCTCGCTCGATCAAGCAGGGCCGATGACGCGCACCGTGCGCGACGCGGCGATTTCACTCAACGCGATGGCCGGGCATGACCCGAAAGATTCGACGAGCGCCATCCAAGCCGTGCCGAACTTTGAGGCGGTGCTGGGTCAAGGGGTGAAAGGCCTCAAGGTTGGTATTCCCGCTGAATACCGCATTGAGGGCATGAATAAAGAAATCAGCGATGCATGGGATAAGGGCATTGCGATTTTGAAGGCCGCAGGCGCTGAAATTGTGAATGTAAGCCTGCCGCACAGCAAATATGCGCTACCGACGTATTACATCATTGCGCCTGCAGAAGCCTCGAGCAACCTCGCGCGTTATGATGGCGTGCGCTTTGGCCTTCGCGTGGTGGATGAGGGCGATTCACTGAACGATATGTACGAAAAAACCCGCGCCGCTGGTTTTGGCGCCGAGGTGAAACGCCGCATCCTCATTGGTACTTATGTACTCAGCGCCGGGTACTACGACGCGTATTACAAGAAGGCGCAAAAAGTGCGCGCCCTCATCGCGCAGGATTTTAAAAACGCCTTCACGCAATGCGATATTTTGCTCACGCCAACGGCACCGAGCGACGCCTTCGCGATTGGTGAAAACCAGAACGACCCACTGGCGATGTATATGAACGATGTGTTCACCATCCCCGCATCGCTTGCAGGGCTGCCGGGCTTAGCGCTGCCGATTGGCTTATCCAAAGCTGGCTTGCCGCTGGGTCTTCAGCTCATCGGCCGTGCGTTTGACGAAGAAACCGTGTTCAAAGTGGCCGAAGTGATTGAGCGCGAAGTGGCCACCAACTTTATTCCGGCAGGGTATTAGTATGGATACGAAATCGAATAACGCGTTTTATGCTATCGGGGCTCTTTTTCTGGCGGCGGGTATTTCAGTCGGCGGGTATTTCATCGGTAACATGATGTATAAATCGAAGGTGGCGACGAACATTGCCACGGTGCGCGGGTTGGCCGAGCGCGAAGTGAAGGCTGATATTGCCGCATGGAACGTGAATTTTGAAGCCAGCGACGTGAATTTGAGCGCGGCGTATGATGCAGCGAACAGTAGCCGGGAAAAAGTGATCGCCTTCATCAAGGAGCAGGGCTTTGCCGAGGCGGATGTAACGCCAAGCCCGCTGACGGTTTACAAACGCGAAGACCGCGACAACGCGGGTAAGTTGCTTGCCACAATCTATCAAATCGGTGGCGGCGTTGCCGTACGCAGCGCGGATGTCGATAAGGTTGCCGCCTCAAGCCAGAAGGTTGATGAACTGGTGAAGCAAGGCGTGCTCATCAGCAGCAGCTACCCGCAATATTACTACACGAAGTTGAACGACATTAAGCCCGAAATGCTGGGTGAGGCAACCCGCAACGCGCGCACCGCAGCCGAGCAGTTTGCAAAAGATGCGAATGCCAAAGTGGGTGCCATCAACAATGCCGGGCAGGGTGCCTTCACCCTAAGCCCGCGTGATTCGGGCGAAAGCCAGGGCGACGACACGAGCAGCATGCATAAGAAAGTGCGCGTCGTCACCACCATCAGCTTTTATCTGGAGCGCTAGGAAACCATGAGCACGCCTTACATCATCAAAGGAAAAACTGGCGACTGGGAGCTGGTCATCGGCCTTGAAGTGCACTGCCAGATTGATTCCAACTCGAAACTTTTTTCGGGCGCGCCCGTCGCGTTTGGCTCGGAAACCAACCAGAATGTCAGCTTTGTGGATGCGGGCATGCCCGGCATGTTGCCCGTCATCAACGCCAAATGCATCGAGCAGGCGGTGCGCACGGGGCTTGGCATTAACGCGCAGATTCACCTCAATTCGGTGTTTGATCGTAAGAACTATTTCTATGCGGATTTGCCGCAAGGCTACCAGATTTCGCAATATCTCGATCCCATCGTTGGCAAAGGCTCGATTACGATTGATTTGGCTGGTGGCGTCACGCGCGAGATTGGTGTGACGCGTTTGCACCTGGAGCAGGATGCAGGCAAATCGCTGCACGAACATTCACCCAAATTCAGCTTCATTGATTTGAACAGAAGCGGTGTTGCCCTCATGGAAATCGTGAGCGAGCCAGATATGCGCACGCCTGAAGAAGCAGGGGCCTACCTTAAAAAACTGCGCACGATTGTGCAGTACCTCGGCACCTGCGATGGGGATATGGATAAAGGCAACATGCGCTGCGATGCGAACGTTTCCGTGCGTCGCGTGGGTGACCCGCAATTTGGCACGCGCTGCGAAATCAAGAACGTGAACTCGGTGAAGTTCGTGATGAAGGCGATTGAGTTTGAAGCGCAACGGCAGGTGGATATTCTCGAAGCGGGTGGCACGATTGACCAGGAAACCCGGCTGTTCGATTCCACCACCGGCGAGACCCGCACCATGCGCAGTAAGGAAAATGCGCATGATTACCGCTATTTCCCGGACCCCGATTTGCTACCACTCGTGCTGACACAGGAATTTGTGGATGGCATCAAGGCAACCATGCCCGAATTGCCGGACCAGAAAAAAGCGCGCTACGTGGCCGAGCTTGGCCTTTCGCCCTATGATGCTGGGGTGCTGGTTGCCGAAAAAGCAACGACGGAATATTTCGAGAAATTATCGGCCAAGCATGATGCAAAACTCGTCTGCAACTGGATGACCAGCGAGCTATTTGCGCGCCTCAACAAGCTCGGTGTGGATATTGAAAACTCGCCCATCACCGCTGAGCAACTCGGTGAGCTCATTGGGCTGATTGAGGATAACACCATCAGCGGGAAGATTGCGAAAACCGTGTTCGAAAAAATGTTCGAAACCGGCAAGGGCGCAAAGCAGATCGTTGAGGAAGAAGGCCTGGTGCAGGTGACGGATACGGGCGCGATTGAAAAAGCGATCGATGAGGTGATTGCCGCCAATGCCGATAAACTGGCTGAATACCGCGCCGGGAAGGATAAGTTGTTTGGCTTCTTTGTCGGGCAGGCCATGAAGGCCACGGGCGGTAAAGCCAACCCAGCCATGCTGAACGATGTGCTCAAGAAAAAGCTAAGTTCCTAGCGCTACTGCGCAGGGCGCACTGACTTTACCACAGGAGAATACCCATGAAACGCATCCTTAAACTTGCTGGCGCGCTGGTCGCACTCATTCTCATTGCCGCGGTGGCGATTCCCATGGTGGTTTCGGCGGATTTTTTGAAAGCGCAACTGCAAGCGCAGGTGAAAAAAGCAACGGGGCGCGAGCTTGCGATCAAGGGCAAAGCCTCGCTTTCGATTCTGCCCAACATTGCCATTCATGTTGAGGACGTGACACTTGGTAACCCCGCAGGGTTTGAGAGCCCTTACCTCGTGCATATTGCTAAGCTGGAAACGGGTGCAGCACTCGGCCCCTTATTATCAAAAGAATTACGCATAACGGGAGTAACGCTTGAAGGTGCAAAACTCCACCTGGAACAAAACGCAAGCGGTGCAAAAAACTGGGAGTTTGCAAGCAGCAAACCCGCCGAAGCGACGCCCGAAACGGCAGGGGAAGTGAAAGCCTCGCCGCTTAAGCAACTGGCGATTGGCCGCGTGACAGTGAAGAACACCCATGTGCATTTCAGCAAAGCGGGTGCCAAACCAATGGCGATTGAAAATATCAACATCGCGCTCGATGGGGCGGATGGCAGCGGGCCGTTGTCGCTTGATGGCAGTGTTGATTACCAAAAGCAGCCCGTGAAGTTCAGCCTTGGGGTGAAGGAAATGAAAGCATTGCTTGCGGGCAAGACTGCAGGCGTGCTTGCGGCATTGACACTGCCTTCAGGCGAGGTGAGCTTCAACGGCGAAATGAGCACCGAGAACGGGCCACAAGCCAAGGGTAAATTTAGCTTTAATAGTGACAATCTGGGTGGGCTGATGGCCTGGGCAACGGGCGCCAAGCCTGCAGGCAATTTGCCTAAAAAAGTGAGCGTTCAATCCAGCCTTGCGCTCAAGGATGCGCAAAATTTAGCGCTTAATGACTTGAATTTCTCGGCCGACTCGCTGAGCGGTGCGGGCAAGCTTGCAATCAAACTGGGTGGTGCAGTGCCAGCGGTAAATGGCGAACTGAAACTGGGTGTGGTGAATGTGAACGAGCTGACTGGTAAAGCTGCGGCGGCACCACAGGCTGAAGCGGGCAAGGCAGCACCTGCGGCTAGCAGCGCCGGATGGTCGGATGCGCCGTTGAACGTGGCGGGCTTAAGGGCTGTGAATGCCAACCTGAAACTTGCAATCGAAAAACTGATTTCAGGTAAGCTGGAATTTACGAACATTGCCGCGGATGTGGTGATGAATGGTGGCAACGCGAAAATCACTCTGGGCAACCTCGCACTTTACGATGGCACGGCGAAAGGTACGGTAGGTCTTGATGGCAGCGGTGCTGGTGCTGGGCTATCCACGAACCTGTCACTGACTGGGGTAAACATCGAACGCCTGATGACGGCGATGAGTGGCGCCTCAAAACTCGAGGGTGTTGCGAGCCTATCGCTCAACGTGAATGGGCGTGGCGCAAGCCAGCGCGCACTGGTGGGTTCGCTTGGTGGTTCAGGGAACATTAAAATCAACGATGGCGCAATCAAGGGCATCAATGTCGCAAGCTTTTTGCGTGATGCGAAAAAGGGCTTCATCCTCAGTGAATCGAGCACGGAATCGACCGACTTTACGGAGATGACGGCGAGCTTCACCATTGCCCAAGGGGTGGTGAGCAACAAGGATCTTGCCATGAAATCGCCGGTGCTGCGCTTAGGCGGAAGCGGCAACATCAACCTGCCTGCACGCACGATTGATTACCGCGCGGTGCCAACGCTGGTGAGCAGCCTGAAGGGCCAAGGGGCAATGGAGGCCAGTACTGGGCTTGATATTCCGCTGCTGATTACT
The DNA here is from genome assembly GCA_964578965.1 of uncultured Azospirillum sp. Lineage (GTDB taxonomy): Bacteria > Pseudomonadota > Alphaproteobacteria > Rickettsiales > UBA3002 > QFOX01. The sequence goes on along the minus strand of CAZOFC010000016.1, from coordinate 14,486 downwards.
GGGCCGTGGAGTGCGATTTCGATTACGCCGGATCTCGAAGGTATTCTTACCAATGCACTGACCAACCCGGAGGCGCTAAAAGAAAACATCAAGGGCGTGAAAGAGGGCCTGAAAAACTTCAATAGCCCGAAAGACATTGGTAAAGCATTGCTCGGCGGCACGAGTGAAGCAACGCCCGCGCCCGCTACAGCACCAGCCACGAGCACCCTACCAGCGGCCAAACCCAAGCCCGTGAAAGAGCAACTGATCGAGGACGCCATTGGCGGCGTGCTGGGCGGATTTGGTAAATAGCGCTAGGGCTTTGTGATTGGGCTTGGTGCGGGTAATGCCGGCGGCGAGATGGTGCCGGGTGCTGGCAGCGCTGGCATGGTTGGGGGCGCAACCGTAGCTGCTGGTAGTGGTGGCGGAGAAGCGGCTGCTGCAGGTGCCACTGGTTTGGCCGCTGCAGCGACAGGCTTTTTGCTGATATGTTGAGCGGGCAGGGCAGCAGGCTCATTCACGGCCTGAGGTGCTACAGTTGAAGCCGCGCTTGGTGTTAGTGGTATGCTTGCCACTGGGGCAAGGGCCTTTTCGGGCTGTGGCTGTGGGGCAGCAGTCGCTTTTCCAGCAAGCTTCAGTTTGGTTTGTTTAGCCACGGCGTTGTTGGGGTTAATCGTGAGCACCGCATCGAGATCATTACGCGCAAGTTGAAGATCACCAATCGTTTCAAAGACGCTCGCGCGCGCGAGCAACACTTCTTCGTTCACGGGCGTTAAGCTTACGGCATGGTCGAGGTCACGCGCAGCATCATTCAGTTTGCCGTAAGTGACGTTAATGCGAGAGCGCTCAAGCAACAGGTTGGAGGTTTGTTTGGCCGCGTTCGCATTATCGCCGCGCACATCGCCAATTTCGCCAATCTGGGTGTTGAGTGCATTGAGCGCCTTATCCACCGCGTTCGCATTCTGATAGGCCTGCACGGCCTGGCGCGTCACATAGCTGCGCGTGGTTACATCATCGGGGGCAAGGCCACTGCGCGCGGTAATCAAAGTATCGCCCGCTTCGGCGTAGCGGTGCAGGCCAAACAAGGCCATGGCGCGGCAATGATAGGCCGCGACGCCAGAATCAATCTTAAGCCAGGCATCGGCCTTCGCAAAGGCCTGCTCGGGGTTGCTGGTGGCAAGCTTGGCACATTCCTGATAGGCGGGGGACTGCATGCTGGCGGGTTGCCCAAAGACGGGCGTTGCGAGCATTGCCCCCATCAACGGTAGCGTCAGGCGTTTCATGCGGGCTCCCTACGATGCATGGTTGCTTCCGCCAAACTGCTCGCTAACCTCATAAAAAACAGAAGGGTAGCGCAGTTGGCAAGCCTCTTGCTTATAGTGGAGGCAACACGGCGCTGTCAATCGCTGACCGTGGTGTGATACTCTACTATGGCTTGCTGCAAACAGCGAGTTTCTGCGCTTCCGCGACGCATGTACTCACAGTACACTTGCGCTGCGGTTCTCGAAACTCACTGTTTTCGCGTAAGCCATAGCGACTATACCACCACTGTCTAGGCGAGGGAGGCAGACGCTATGAGGAGCAAGGATATGATGACACATCGCACCACCACACGCAGCGCGGCGCTTGCACTGATGCTGATGGCCATGACAGGCTGCAATAAAGTAGCGGATACGTCACGTGCCGCTGAATCGGTGACGCGTAATGTATTCACCGACACGTCCTCTTCGTGGGTAGACTTTTTTACCTATAATCCGCCGCGCGAAGAAAACCTGCCGCAGACGCGCTATTGCTATGGCATGCTGAACGATATTGTGTGCTACGATAGCGAGCAGCCGCGCCTGACCTCAAAACTGGTCGGCTATCAGGATGGTGAAAAATTATCGTGGGTGCAGCCCGGCGGTGGTTCACTTGGCGTGAGTGGGGGCGAGGCGATTGCCCTGCGCCCGGCACCGCCACCACGCCCCATCCATGCACCGATTGTGGATGGCATCATCCGCGGGGCTAAGAATGCCACGACCGCAGTGAAGCGAGCATCCGCGGATTTCTCAGCGGATGCGGATTCGGGTGACATTTACACCGGACCAATCGCGGTGCAGGATTTGGGTGGCAGCGTGAGCAACAAACGCAGGTAGTCTGTTAGTTACGCCGCCGTGGTCAGTTCCACGCTGGTGATGCGTGCTTCGGGTCGCCCATAGCGCAAACTATCAAAATGCTGACAGCTGCGGCAATGTGCCTGCCATGCCTCGTGGAGCTCACCGCAATGGTCGCACACCCATGTTTCCCCCTGTGGGGCTTGCACTGCCTTTTCAAGCCAGCGTGCAGCGCCTTCGGCGTGCTGCAACTGTTTCTCGATGCGCGCCATGAGCGTGCAGGCGGCTTTGCTTTCCTCAAGCACTAGCGCGCGCTCGACCGCTTCTTTCGCGCGCTCCAGATCGTTCAACTCAAGCGCGTGCTCGGCGGCCAGCAAATGATGGGCGCTGGTGAGTGTGCCCTTCATGAAAGGGCGCAGCAGGCGCTGTTGCGCGCGCGGCGTTTCGCTGTGGATGCTGGCAATAATCGGTGCAATAAGCGCGTTGCTTGGTGTGTTCTGCCACGCGGCGCGCAGCCATTTGCGGGCGCGGCGGGTGTGCCCTTGCGCATCGAGATGCGCGGCATAATCAATGATGGCGGGCATAAATTCCGGCGCATAGCCAACCGCATGGCGAAGCGCTTGCTCTTTTTTGCGTGCATCACGCTCGATGCGTGCAGCGAGGTAATAGGCCAGTGCCGCATAGCGGTGGCGCTCTTCTTTGCTCAAAGGCGATTGCCATTGCCAGCCTTCCGTTAACGCGAGTATGGCGGTAGTGTTCCCATCCCGTGCGTAGAGGTCGAGCAGGGTGAGCACCAGCCAGCGATCTTTGGGGGCTTCGCGGCGCGCTTCTTCGGCCAGCTTGGTGGCTTCCAGCCATTCATGGGCGTGCACATGCTGCTCGATCAACCGGCGGGTAGCGAGTGGCGCGGTGACTTCATGCTGCATCAAGGCCTTGAATTGCGCGCGTGCATCCTCGTGCTTGCCTTGGCGTTGCAGCAGTTGGGCGGTGAGCAGTTGTGGCAGCGGGTCATTTGGCAGGGCGATGCTTGCTTGCTTCAAGGCGCTTTGCGCGCTGGCCTCGTCCCCCATCGCAAGCGCGGTGACGCCGAGCGTGAGTTGGCGCAGGCCCGATTGCAGAATGCGCAATTCACGCCGCGTGCGGCGCCGCTTGGGCCAGCTGAGCAACCGCCACAGGGTGATGGAAATCAAGGCCACAAGCAGTGCCAGCATGAGCAAGAGCGCGGCCACCACCGCAATATGCATGGTGATGTCGTAATCGAACCAATGGATCACCACATCGCCGGGATGGGCCATCAGCCATTGGCCCCCTACGACCAACGCGGCAATGAATGCAATACAGAGCAGAAATCCGAGCATGGTTATTGCCCGCCTTTCGCGTCAAGCGCGTTGAGCACGCTTAGGGCTTCCGCGCGTGCTGTGGCGGTCTTCAGCCATGCGACAAGTGGCGCGCGTGCGGTGCTATCGAGCTGCTCGACAGTGCGGATGAGTGTTTCAAGGTTTGCCCGGTCAAGCTCGCGGCGAAGGGGGGCATACGCATCATTATCCGCGGGTTTTTTCTTGATGCTGACGAGCCCCGCCATGTGGGTATTGATTTTGCCAACAAGGCTTACATCCTCCGCCGTTGTGGGCGTGGCGGTGGTGGGCAATGCGGCGCGCAGATCGCGGATGAGGGATGCTTCTGTTGGGATGCCGCCTGCTGCGAATACGCGCAGTGCATCGAGGGTATTGCTGGCTGCTGGATTTATTTTCTCCCACGCAGCAAGTTCGGTGGCATAGGCATCACCGCGTAATACGGCAAACTTCAGGGCATTGAGTAGCCCTGTGGCTGGATTTGAGGTGGCTTCCACCACAGGGGTAGGGGCTGGAACTGCTGGCGCAGCAGCCAAAGGCTCAGGCTTTTTTTCGTTTGCTTTTTTCTCGGTTTCATCGACACGCGCGCCGAGCACTTCAATCATCGTACTCGTTTCGGCCACTGCGCGTTTAAGTTCGGCAATCGACTCGGCATCCGGGGCGGCTTTGTTGCTCAGGCTTTCGAGAGACGATTTGATCCCATCTATTTTCGCAGTTAGTTTTTCCTGCTCGCTTGCCAGCGTGCGTGTGGCTTCGCGCATCTCGGCGCGTACGCGGTCACGCATTAAAAAAGGTAGTAGGCATGCGGCTACCAAAGCAATTAGCGCAAGGCTAAGTGTAATTACGTGATGATGGCGGTGGGTGTGATGTTCTTCACTCATGCAGTTCTCTTACTCGCTTTTTGGATGATGCGAAAGAATCAATTCGCGCATGGCAGCGCGGGTAGGGGCAGTGCAGGTGTGTATCGCTGCCCATGGAAGACGCTGCGCTTCGAGGGCGACATTCTCGCTGAAACAATAGGCAGTGATGTTGCGGGCGCATTCGGCAAGGCCAGCTTTTTCCATGAGCGTGGCGCTGATGCGTGCCGTGCGCGGTGAGAACAGCGCTATGCCAGTGATGCGTGCGGCCTCAAGTGCGCTGATAATTTCAGGCGTAAGTTCCTGCTCGCCGATGGCGTAATAAACCACCACCATGGTGACGCTGATGCCTCGTGGGGCAAGCATTTTCTCAACATCGGTGCGTGTTTCATCCCCCGCTAAATACAGCAAGCTGCTGCCCGAGGCGACTTCGCCCGCAATGCGCGGCAACAAGGCCTGTACATCTTTCATGCCGGAAATAATCCGCGTGAAGCCATGCTCGCCTGCCGCTTTGGCGGTGGCGTTGCCTACACAATAGACTGGTAAGCTGCGCCAGTTGGCAGGCAGTAAACTCAAGGCATGCGCGGCATGGCGGCTGGTTAAAAGCAAGGCGCTGGGTGGGGTTGCGGCTATATTCACCAGCGGTTTACGCGCAATATGCAGCACCGGACCAATAATGCTATGGATACCAAAAGGGGCCAACTCATTCGCAAAGAATGCGCTGTCATCCATCGGCCGGGTGTGCCAAAGCAAGTTGGTTTCAGCCATGCTGTAACAAGGCCTCCCCCGCCGCGGCGCGAAGGCGCTCACCGAGCGTGACACCGAGCGTGCGTGCATCCGCGGCACTACCACGCACACTATCCGCATGGCGAATGCGCCCATCGAGCGAGAGCACCTCGCCACGCAGGTGAAGTGCGTTGCCTTCAAGGGTTGCAAGGCCCGCAATCGGCGTGCGGCAGGAGCCATCCAGCACTTCAAGGAAGGCGCGTTCGGCATCAAGGCAGGTCATGGTCGGGGCATGGTTAATGGCGGCAAGCCGTGTCAGCATCTCATCGTCATTTACACGGCACTCAATGCCAATGGCGCCTTGGGCCACAGCGGGGAGCATTACCTCGGGTGAAATCTGCTCGCGGATATGGTGGCCAAGGCCCAACCGCATGAGGCCCGCGCTGGCCAGAAAGGTGGCGACGGCAACCCCTTCCTCGAGCTTGCGCAGGCGTGTTTCCACATTCCCGCGAAACGCCACTACCTGAATATCAGGCCGCAGGTGCAGCAGCTGTGCCGCACGCCGCGCCGACGAGGTACCGACGGTTGCACCATGGGGCACATCCGCAAGGCGTGCATAGTGGGGGCTAATCCATGCATCGCGCACATCCGCGCGCGGCAGCATGGCGGCGATGGTCAGCCCATCTGGCAGCAGGCTCGGCATATCTTTCATCGAGTGCACGGCGATATCGATACGGCCTTCAAGCAAGGCGTCTTCCAGTTCCTTGGTGAAGAGGCCTTTATAGCCCCAATCGCTGAGTTGTTTATGCAGTTCACGGTCGCCGGCGGTGGTCATCGCCACCGTTTCGATGGTAAGCGTCGGGTCGGCGGCGCAAAGGGCTTCGGCCACCATTTGCGCTTGCGCGCGGGCGAGTTTGCTGGCACGGGTGCCGATACGAAGGATGCGTGACATGCACTGCTTTTAGTGCGACTCGCGCGCCTTGGCGAGTGTAAAGGTTAGGAATGAAGATAGTTCTTGGGATTGAATCGAGCTGTGACGAAACCGCGATTGCGCTGGTGCGCGAGGACCGCGTGGTGTTGGCGCAGGCGCTCGCCACCCAACAGAGCGAGCATGCCCCCTATGGCGGCGTGGTGCCCGAGATTGCCGCGCGCGCCCACCTCACACAGATTGACCGTTTATATCGCCAAGCGCTGGATGCGGCAAAACTGGATATATCGCAGGTCGATGCGGTGGCCGTCACCACCGGGCCGGGGTTGATTGGAGGGGTGATTGTCGGCCTCATGCTTGGTAAGGCGCTTGCGGCAGCGGCAAATAAGCCCTTCATCAGCGTGAACCATCTTGAAGGGCACGCGCTGACGGTACGGCTGACGGATGGGCTGGCATTCCCCTATTTTCTGCTGCTGATTTCGGGCGGGCACTGCCAGCAACTGGTGGTGCGTGGCGTGGGGGATTATGTGCGCCTTGGCGGCACTAAAGATGATGCGCTGGGCGAAGCCTTCGATAAATGCGCAAAAATGCTGGGCCTGCCCTATCCCGGTGGGCCAGCGCTTGAGCGCGTTGCGCGTGATGGAAACCCCAAGGCCTATGCGTTTCCGCGGCCGCTCACGGGCAGCGAGGGGTGTGATTTTTCATTCTCGGGCCTGAAAACAGCGGTGCGGTTGACGATTGAAAAAGAAGTCGCGCGGGTGGGGAGCCTGACACCTGAAATCATCGCCAATGTGGCGGCGAGTTTTGAAGCGGCTGTGCTTGATGTGCTCGATGAGCGGGTGGCGCGCGGGTTGGCCATGGCCAAAGAACATCACGCCATCACCGCGCTTGCGGTTGCGGGCGGTGTGGCGGCAAATAAAGCCATTGGTGCGCACTTGCGGTCACTCGCCACCGCGCACGACCTACCACTTGTCGTTGCTCCACCTGCGTTATGCACGGATAATGCGGCGATGATTGCCTGGGCGGGGATGGAGCGCTTGATGCTCGGGGTTACGGATGAGTTAACCGTGGAGCCGCGTGCACGCTGGCCGCTCACGGAACTCACGCCCGTTACGGCGTTGGCAGTTGGTAGCCAAACTGCTTGAACACCCCGCGCGCTGGGCGGCTGTTAAGGTAATTAGCGAAGGCTTTGGATTCCGCCATCAGTTCGCTGCCAAGCACTACTGCATCGTATTGTATGGCGGGGCTGATGTCGTCGGAAAGCAGGCTGAGTACGGTGAGGTCAGGCTCTTGAACCGCGTGGGCGGCTAGCATTAAGCCCAAGGAAGGCGTTTCACGCAAGGCTGCGAGCAACTCTTCATCACTTGGTTTGAGCATCAAGCGTGTTACGAGGTTCTCCGAGAACGGTTTGCCCTCGCGCAGGGTATCAACCAGTTTTCCCTCATAGGTTTCTGGGCTCATCGCCAGCACCGGCAGGGTGGAGGTTGCCGCGAGAATCGAGGTGAAGGAAATGCGCTTGGCAAGGTTCGCCTGCTGGTTCAGCGCATTGGCCGTGACGAGTGCCAGCTGGGTGCGCGCGATAGTTTTACGGCTTGAGACATCGGTCAAGCCTTGCGTGCTTAGTTGCGTGATGAGTGGCAGATTGGTGCTGACCACGATGTGTGCCTCAAGGCCTTGCTCGATTTGTTGCTGCGCGGTTTCTGGGTCAAGGCGGATGATGGTCAGCGGTGTCTGGCTTTCATGGGCATAAAGCCGAGAAATTTGGGCGAGGGGCAGGAGCATGCCTTCATCGGCCAGAATCGTGAGGTTCGGCGAATTCTTCTCAGTTTTCTGCTCAGCAGCCAGCAATTCTGCCGGGCTCAGAAGAAGGAAAAATACCAGTATGGAATGAAACATGCGCATGACGCATGCATAGCAAGCTTACGCTAGCGATGCAGCTTTTTTGTGGCTAATTTGGTGTGTAACGCTAAAATCGTCAACGTCTGTCACCCATCACGCAAGGAAATGCGATGTCGAGCCAGCGATTTATCATGCTTACCATGGTGGTTTTCATTATCGGTGCGTTGCCATTTTTGATTGCGCAGCCCACCGCTGCCTTGAGTGCGGGCCTAAGCCTTGGCTTCAGCGCGCCACTTGAACATGCCGCGCTGCTCATGATGATTGTGGTGGTGGGAATCGCCGCAGCCCTGCTGCCGCGTGATGGCCTATTACTGCTACCGATTGCCTTCACCCTCATGATCATGGTGGGTGGTGCCTTGGTGCTCGATGTCGCGCAGTATCCGTTCCTGCGTTATTTCATTCTCGGTGCGATTTTATGCATGGGCTTGCTCGTTGGCATCGCCCGCGAAAAACTCACCGTCTTGACGCTGCTGATTCTGGCGTCGCTTGGCTTTCACTTAGGCGGGTTTTTCATGCAATCACTGCCCAGCATTGCAAGCCCGATGTATTTCCTGCTTGGGGTGTTGTTATCGCTCGGCATGGTGCTTGCCATTGCGGTGGCCTTTGGCGTGACGTTGTTTGGCGACAATGAAGCCACGTGGGAACGCATCAAGCAATCGCCGCGCACGGCCTTTATTCGGAAAGTCTTTCTTTAGGCCAATGCCGGGCTTGCACCTACTGGTGCAACAAGGCGCTGGGCATTCACTGCCTCATTGGCGATAATGCGCGAATCAGGCGTTTTCACCTGTGGCACGTTATCTTTTGTTACTGCAATCTGCGGTGCGGGCTCGACGCTGCGATGATGTTTCGTGTGTAATTCATTCACTAGCGCCGCATATATTTCCGATACAGGCAGCTCGGGTTTATTGAAATGCTGGTGCAATTGCGTCGCCATGCGTACGGTGGCTTGCGGCAAATCTTCCGCCGATAGCTTGGATAGCCCAAGCCCGATATGGGCATAAAGCTCGGGCATGTTCACTTCACGGCTACCATAAGGCGCGGTGAGGCGCACGCCATAGCCACCCACGAACACGGCATTGCCCGCACCGCCCAAGTAATCGGGCATCTCTTTGCCGCCGATGGAAATTTTTTGGTTGGTGAAACGGTCATGCGTCATCCACACGGCGGCGCCGCCCTCGATGACGGAGCTCAGACGAAATGCAACGTTTTGGCGGAAACGGTCGAGCAGGCTGGGTGGGGTCGTGTTGTAGGGGTCAGGCTCCGAGGCGGAAAGTGATATGAATTTTCCAAGCAGCGTGATCAACCCAGCGCCGAAGGTAACGGGGTTCGGGTTGCGCATTTCTTTGAAGGCGGTGCGAACTGAGCCGCTCTCGCGCAGCACATGCAGTGCCGAGCGCCATTTGGTGATGGGGAAGGAAAGCGAAAATGCGCCCAATGTGCGTAGGCCAATTTCACCAAAGCTGACGGAATGTTTCTGCAGTAGCGCGCTCGCGCCGCGATCGGTGGTGGCTTTGCCATTCTCGGTGGCGACAATGAAATCAGGGTTGGGCAGATTCTCCACGTCGGTGAAGCTACTCAGCTGTTCATTGGCCTGTTGCTTGAGCAGACGAAGCTGGTGGGGGTCGGATTTCTTTTGCGCGCCAAACAAAATATTGATGAAGTTGGCGGTGAGGTTCAAGGCAGCAAAGCCAAAAATGGCCATACGGTCGGCTGCGGTGCCGTTGCCCTTCATGCTTGAAGCGATTTGCAGGCTTTGCCCCACAATGCTGGTATAGCCACGCCACGCCCAGGGGTTGAAGGGCTTTTTCTCGATCGGTGGCGGAGCCAAAAGCTCGCCCTGCTGTGCAAGTGCGCTGAGCATGGCATCAGGCCCAAGGCCACCACGGGTGACAACAAGGGCGCCCTGAGGCGATGGCGTGACGGAGAGAATGTCTTGATTCAGCGGTTTACTGGTGAGTGTTTCTTGCAAGGCATCGGCGCGTTGATTGGGCGCAAGCGTGAAAAATGCATAAGTCTTGCCGTCGATGGTGCTAAATTCCACCGACTGAATTTTTCCACTGCCGTTTTGCGTGATATAACGCGCCATGTGCCTCGAGTAAGGATGCTATCCAATAGCCCATACTAGCATTCGCGCGGCATTTTCACAAATGACAGTGCGCGTAAACGCGCAAACTTCACACAACCGTCACATTCGAAAAAATATAATATTAACAGGTGATTAAAGGCATTCACCGAAGGCTTTGGCAGTCACGTAGAGCAGGCGGTCGTAATCACTCTCAATCCAGTCAAGCGCATCGACATCTTTGCGGGTAGGTAATTGCTCGGGGCTGAGCAGTACAATGCGCGCGCCACTGCTGTCGGCAATCGTCGTCATCAAACGATTTTTCTGCTCGCCAATCAGGCAGCGGATGGATTGGTTCTTGGCTGCGGCAAGTGCGATCGCAAGCGCTTTGCTGCCTTGGGTCTCCTCGCTGCGTGACATCACTTCACCATAATGCGTCAGACGAAAGCGCACCAGGAAATACTGATAGGCGCCGTGATAGGTGATGAAGGGAATGATGCTGCGATCGACCGCGCTAAGTTCGCGCGCCTGATTGCCCAGCAATATGCGCAGCTCGGGAATCACCTCGCCACGCAAATGCTTCGCAAGCATGCGGGCATTGGCTTCCAGATTGGTTTTTGCTTCAGGGGCATGCACAGCAATCGCGCGTGCAAGCGGCAGGGCGATGGCGGCCATGCGCTCGGGGTCGAGCCACAGATGCGGGTCAATCGCTACAGGTGCGGTGGGTGCAGCCTTCGCACTACTTTCAGGTTTAGCATCCGCCTTCGTGGTGCTGCTCGCATTCTTATCCTTTAGTTTTTCTTTGGGTGCAGCTTCCTCGGCGGCTTTCAGCCAAGGGTTGCTATCGGCATAGGGCAGGGGGTAGGCGCCTTCTAGGTCGCTTAGTGCCACCACGTTTACCTTCTTCTTTTTTGCCAAGGTGCGTGCCAGAAACGGGCTCATGCCCGCATCGGGGATGACGACAACATCCGCCTCCTCGAGCAGTTGTGCTTGTGGCAAGGTGAGGGCAAAGCTATGGGCATTCTGGCCTGGGCGCAGCAGCAACGTTGCTTCCCCATGGCCTTTCATGATCTCATCGACATAGGGCTTTAACGGGGCAATCGTCACCACCACCTTGGGAAAGAGGCTGCCCGCACAGGCGGCTTGCGCACTGAGCATGATTGCCATTAGTGTAGCCGCGTATGAAACCAGCAAACGCATTGTCATCTCCGAAGGGTGAGCTCGCAGCCTTACTTCAAGCCAGCGGTGTATGCAAATTCCATGATGGCCGCGAGGTGCTGCATGAGGTGTCGCTTGCCATCGCCCCGCGCGAGATCATCACCATTGTGGGGCCCAACGGTGCCGGTAAAACCACGCTACTCAACTGTTTGCTTGGCCTTGAAACGCCAGATCATGGCAGTGTGAAGCATTCAGCGGGCTTACGCATCGGTTATGTGCCGCAACATTTTAAACCCGAGCCGAGCCTGCCGCTGACGGTGCGCAGCTTTTTGCAACTCTATGGCCCGCTTGATGCAGCGCTGGTTGAGGAATTGGGTGTTGCGACCATGCTCAATAAATCGCTCGCCCATCTCTCGGGTGGTGAACTGCGCCGTGTGTTGCTGCTGCGCGCGCTGCTGAACGCGCCGCAGCTGCTCGTGCTCGATGAGCCAACCGCGGGGGTGGATGTGACCGGGCAGGGCGAGCTTTACCGCTTACTCAAACGCTTGAGCGTGACGCGTGATTTCGCGGTGCTCATGGTCAGCCATGATTTGTATGTGGTAATGGCCGGGGCCGAGCGGGTGGTCTGCCTCAACCATCATATCTGCTGTGAAGGGACACCTGAGGCCATCGGTGGCGACGCTAGCTTCCGCGCGCTGTTTGGCGAGCAACTTGCGGATCAGGTCGCGCTCTATCACCACCACCACACCCACACGCATGGTCTTGGGGATGAGGAATATCCCCACGCCCACCATGATCACGCAGGTTGTACCCATGGATGAGCTGATCATACGTGCGCTGTGCGCTGGGCTGTTGCTCGCGGTAATGCTTGGGCCGTTGGGGTGCTTTGTGGTGTGGCGGCGCATGGCCTATTTTGGCGACACGGTAGCGCATTCAGCATTGCTTGGCGTGGCGCTCTCGTTGCTCGTGGGCGAGGCATTGCCCATGCATGTGAGTATTTTTCTGGTCGCGATACTGGTGGCCTTTTTATTGGCGCGCAGTGGCCGCGACACCCGCTTCAGCAGCGATACGATGCTTGGCATCCTTGCCCATGGGGCGTTGGCGCTTGGTCTGGTGCTGGTGGCCATTAACCCCACCGCGCAGGTGGATGTGAATGCCTATCTATTTGGCGATATTCTGGCGATTGATTGGACGGATGTGGCCGTGCTTGCTGGCCTGCTGACGGTGGTGGCACTCACGGTAGTGTCTCAATGGCGTGGCTGGTTGATGGCCACGATTGACCCCGCCATTGCCCGCATGGAAGGGGTGAATGTGGCACGCACGAACCTTGTGTTCACACTATTGCTTGCTGGGGTGATTGCGGTTGCCATCAAACTCACCGGCATGCTGCTCATCACCGCATTGTTGGTCATCCCTGCCGCAACAGCGCGCAGCTTCGCGACCTCACCGGTGCAGATGGCAATATTCGCCAGCGCGGCAGGAATGCTGAGTGTGGGCGGGGGGCTATTATCGGCGTTTCATTTCAATGTGCCCACCGCGCCGATGATGGTGGTAGTGGCGGTGGTGTTGTTTATGCTGAGTCGGGCGCTGGTGGTACGGCGCTAGATAAACATGGGTAGGGTACAACGCTCGCGGAACCATTTGGTGATGATGACTTTGTAACCTTCCTCGACTGGCAGCCCTGCATGTTCGGTATTGGGGTTGGGGGCACCCGTTTTATCAAGATTGTTCCAAATGAGCGCTTGCCCAGCTTTTGGCTGAAAGCGCATGCCAAGTTTGGTGAATTCTGTGCCACCGCCACTTGCCACATCGTTTAAATAAATCATGAACGTCCAGGTACGATTCCCTGAATGCATCGCGTGTTTTTCAAAAGGTTCGGTGCCCGGCGTAAAATAATCATGGTGGTATTGAAACTCCTGCCCCACCTCATACCGCTGGATCTGCATCAGTTCCGCATACGCGGTATTGATGCCAAGCGTTTTCGCAATCCGTGCATCCACTACCGGAATAAGGGGGTGGCGGTGCGTATGCAAATCGGACGAACGGCTGGAGCGGCGGTTGGTGGTGTAGCCCGTTCCGACTTTTGAGTCATACAAGCGCTCAGAACTGAGTGCCAAAAACACCTCACACTCCTCGGCGGATAAGAAGTTATCGAGGGTATAAAGTTGCGCCATATCAGTTTCCACACGGGTCGCAACCTGTGTAATGTTTACGCGTGTGAGGGCTTCATGGTCGAGCCCGTAGATGGATTGAAGGCCGGGTTTAGCCGTACGTTGATCGAGATGGGTTACAATATCTTCGGCGCTGAAGTTGCTCTGTTCGAGAATCGACCGCAGCTCATCGCGGCTGCAACCCATATCCAACGAGCGCTGAATCCAGTCCTGCCATGCGTGGTCCATGCTTCCTCTTACGCCCGATAATCCAGGGTTAAAGCGCTTTCCTGAACCGGGCAAACCCGGCATCGAGGTCCTTAATCAAGTCTTTTGGTGCTTCAAGGCCAATATGCAGGCGCAAATAGGTCGCGTCTTTGCGCACCTGGCTGACCGCACGCATTTTGTAAGGCTGATACGAAATAATCAGCGATTCAAACCCACCCCAGCTGTAACCCATGCCAAAATGTTTCAGGCCATCGAGCATGGCGGTGAGCGCCGCGTCATTCGCATCACGAAGCTCCACACCAAACAGGCCGGTGGCACCGGTCATATCACGCTTCCATAGGGCGTGGCCTGGGTCGCTCGGCAGGGCGGGGAACAATACACGCTTCACTTCGGGCACGGTTTCAAGCCAGCTGGCCACCTCGATGGCATGTTGCTCATGTTGTTTTAAACGCACGGCAATGGTGCGAAGCCCGCGCAGCGCGAGGTAGGCATTGTCGCCACTGGTGGCGGCGCCAAGGTCGCGGTGGGTTTGATTCAATTTCGCGAAATGTTCTTTTTTGCACAGCACCGCGCCCATCACCAAATCCGAATGGCCGCCGATATATTTCGTAATGGCGTGAATCGAGACATCCACCCCAAGCGAGAAGGGTTTTTGCAATAGCGGCGTCGCCCAGGTGTTATCGGCAATCACGATCGCACCACCGGCGTGGGCAACGGCGGCGATAGCAGGAATATCCTGCATTTCAAAGGTCAGCGAGCCGGGGCTTTCGCAATAGACCACCTTGGTATTTGGCTTCATGAGGGCGGCGATGCCAGCACCGATGGTGGGTTCATAAAACTGCACATCCACCCCAAAGCGCACGAGGTCCCTGGTCACGAAATCGCGCGCCGAGCTATAGAGCGAATCGGGGATGAGCACATGGTCGCCCGCGCTTAAAAACGCGAGTAGCGCGGTGGTGATGGCGGCCAAGCCCGAGCCGGTGGTGATGGCGTGGTCTGCCCCCCTCAAGCGCGATCAGCGCTTCCTCAAGCCCGTCGGTATTCGGCGAGCCAT
>CAZOFC010000015.1:0-19619 GCA_964578965.1 uncultured Azospirillum sp. | reverse complement strand
CGGTGTCGATATTGCCGCGGGCAATGATTTGGTCGAGCGCATCAAGCCGCTGGCCAAGGCTACGGCACGTGCGGGCGCGCTCGGTGGCCTTGGTGGCTTTGGCGCGATTTTCGACCTCAAGGCCGCGGGGTTCGAGGATGCCTTGCTGGTGTCGACGACCGACGGGGTGGGCACCAAACTCAAACTCGCGCAGCAACTAAATAACCACAAAACCATCGGCATCGATCTTGTTGCCATGTGCGTGAACGACCTCATTGTGCAGGGCGCCACCCCGCTTTTCTTTCTCGATTATTATGCGACGGGCAAATTGAATGTCGAAGTGGCGGCGGAGGTAATCGCAGGTATCGCCAAAGGCTGCGAACAAGCGGGCTGCGCGCTGGTCGGTGGCGAAACCGCCGAAATGCCGGGGATGTATTCGGGCGAGGAATACGACCTTGCAGGTTTCTCGGTCGGTGCTGTCGCGCGCAGCCAGTTGCTGCCCAAACCCACCATGCAGGCCGGCGATGTGCTGCTTGGCATTGGCAGCCGTGGCATCCATAGCAATGGTTACTCGCTGGTGCGCAAAATCGTCGCCGATTCCGGCATCGACCTTGCTGCCAAACCGCCTTACAGCTGTTCCGCCCAAACCATGGCCGAGGCGCTGCTTTCCCCCACCCGCATTTATGTGAAATCGCTGCTGCCGATCTTGGCGAAAGGTCACATCAAAGCCTTAAGCCACATCACTGGCGGGGGGCTGACCGAAAATCTCCCACGCGTACTGCCTCAGGGTATCGGTGCGGAAATTGACCTGACCAGCTGGCATCTGCCCAATATTTTTGATTGGTTGCAGCGCACCGGCAACGTGCCCGTAGAGGAAATGCTGCGCACCTTTAACTGCGGCATTGGCATGGTGGCAGTGGTTGCGGCGAGTGATATGCTCATGGTGCGCGAAGCCCTCGAAAAAGCGGGTGAAGCCGTCTATATCATCGGCGAGCTTGTGCCGCACAAAGGCGAAGGCGAGCGCGTCACCTACAGCGACAATTTATGCGCCGCCTGATTCGTCATTGCGAGGAGCGTAGCGACGTGGCAATCCAGATACAATACATATTGCTTGCGCTTCGCGCGCTGGATTGCCGCGCTCCCTGCGGTCGCTCGCAATGACACCCAGGCTTACACCTCGTAAAATCCGCATTGCCGTGTTAATTTCAGGCAATGGCAGTAACCTGCAAGCGCTCATTGATGCCGCACAATCGCCCGATTACCCGGCCGAGATTTCCGTCGTCATCAGTAATGTGGAAACAGCCTATGGCCTCACCCGCGCGCAAAATGCGGGTATCCCGACCGTCGTCATTCCGCACGGTAATTTTGAGAGCCGCGAAGCGTTTGATGCAATGGTGGATGCGAGCCTTGCCTCTCACGGCATTGAGCTCGTGGTCATGGCCGGCTTCATGCGGATTTTGTCGGAATGGTTCGTGAACGCATGGGCGGGCAAACTCATCAACATCCACCCCTCGCTGCTACCGAAATATAAGGGCCTTCACACCCATGCCCGCGCACTTGAAGCGGGGGATGTGGAACATGGCGCGACCATCCATTGGGTGACGCCAGAGCTCGATTCCGGCGAGATTATTTTACAGCGTGCCATCCCGATTCTGGCGGATGATACTGCCGAATCACTCAAAGCCCGCGTGCATGCGCTTGAGCATCAGATTTATCCCGAAGCGCTGCGCAAGGTTGCTCATGAACTTCTAAAAAAGCCGATAGTAAGCGGTGCGTAGCCTTCCATGGCGAGCCGCGTAGCGGCAGGAGCTCGAGGGTAAGACCCTCGTCAGAGCAAACCTAAACGCCCTGTTGGTTCGGCCCAAGGCCGACCATGCTAAACATCTTCTCTAGCCAGCCTTGTTTAGGCTTGCGCTGCTCAAGCCAGGCCTGGGCGTGCAAACGCTGCTCGGGTGTGCCGCGTGGGCTGCTCAGAATCTCTTCGATACGATTGAGTGATTTTTGTGATGCCGCATGCGACATATGGTCATGCACCGATGCACAACGCGGGCCACCCACCGAAACAGCCCAGCTTTGGCCTTCACGCGGCGAGGTAGGGTCCGTCACCGTTTGACCGCCATGAACGCCGTCACTAAAGCCCGCGTGGTGATCCTCAAACAGATCCGCCACGTGGCTCGCGCCAATGCCACCGGTTGCATCAAATGCCATGATTTATCCTCACAAAACCATTACATTTTAGCGTAAGCGCGGCTAAGCGCCCAGTGACAGTTTCGTGACAACGGCTCACAGCCTTGAATTCAAAGGGTAAAGACGCAGCACAGTACTATTCGCAGAACCCTATGTAGGAGCGAAATTCTCGTTGTGTTTATTGTCATCCCGGTTTGCCCCGTCATGCAACGGGGTAAACTCCGCAACACCGGGATCCATTTTTTGTTAAGCTAGACCCCGGCGCAGGGCCGGGGTGACGCGCCGTATTGATGGCACTAGTTGGGGGGAAACCCCGCCATCCGCAGAGCCGCCTCAATTAAATGGCTGATAGTAAACGACGCGTAGCCTTCCATGTCGAGCCGCAGTGAAGCCTCAAATGAATGGCTGATCGTGAGCGGTGCGTAGCGCTGTGCGCGAGCCGCGTAGCGGCTGGGGTCAGCGAAGCGTAGGGGGCAAAGAGCCCCCTTCAATCAACCCTAACTACCCTACAATCTCGCAATCGCTGAAGAAGAACTTGATCTCAATCGCGGCGTTCTCGGCCGAGTCCGAACCATGCACGGTGTTGCGCTCAATCGATTCAGCAAAGGTTTTACGGATCGTGCCTTCGGCAGCATTGGCGGGGTTGGTAGCACCCATCAGGTCGCGGTTGGCAAGCACCGCGTTTTCTTTCTCAAGCACCTGCACCACCACCGGGCCCGAGATCATGTAATCGACAAGCTCGCCGTAGAAGGGGCGCTCTTTGTGCACGATGTAAAACTGCTCGGCCTGAAAGCGGCTGAGGTGAAGGCGCTTTTGCGCGACGATGCGAAAGCCGTTCTTCTCGAACATGGCGTTGATGGCGCCGGTCAGGTTACGCTCGGTCGCGTCGGGTTTCAAAATCGAAAGGGTGCGTTGCACAGTCATCGTGGTTCTCCGGTGATAAATGAATTGCGCGGGGCATAGGGCAAGTGACTGCCAGTTGCAAGTTTTTTGTGCATAACCGCGCGAATAGTTGAACGCCCGCCGCGCATGGGGCTATGCATCATGCATTCGCCTACAAAAACAAGAACACCCATATCCTCATCTTCCGGCACACGAGGTATCCCATGTTCAGAAAAACCTTCCTTGCGCTTGCGGCCCTGGCCACCCTTGCCATGCTTTCAGCGTGCGACACCACCGCTTCGTTAGAAGAACTGCGCGAAGCGACCCCGTCGGGTGATGAATACAGCAAGGCACTTGCCGCAAACTACCGCGAACTGGCCGAGCAAAAAGCCGCCGCGTATGAATGGGAAAGCTCAAAATATTTTGCCGATAAGGGCCTGATGGCCGCGTATGGCCGCGAGGTCGAGCCCGAGGACGCCACCAACTGGGACGTGCCCGCCGCCGCCCAACCCGAATTTGCGGAGGCGCGCACGAAGCTCATGGAAGCGATTGTCGCCAACCGCGCGACGCAACCCGAAATGGCAGCCTCTGCCGTCACGGCCTATGACCGCTGGGTGGAACTTGCCTACGCCAACAGCAGCACGGGCAAAATTGCTGGCCAACGCGCGGCATTCCATGAAATCCTCACCAAATTATCGGAAGCACAGGTCGCCAGTGCCGCCGAAGTGCCAACCACCACCATTCCGGAGCAAACCACCGCAACGGTCCTCTATTTCCCACTCGACAGTGACCGCTTGGGCGACACTGCACAAGCCGCGCTCGCGGCGCTGGTGGAGTATGTCAAATCCGCCGGTAACGTCACCGTCAGCATCAACGGCCATGCGGATCGGCTGGGCAGCGAGCAATATAACCTCGATCTGTCCGAGCGTCGCTCACGCTATGTGGTCGCAGCACTCAAGGCTGCTGGCGTCTCGGAGCAAATGCTCAAATACTTCGCCTTCGGCGAGAGTGACCCGGCCGTGCCCACCGAAGATGGGGTGGCCGAGCCGAAAAATCGCCGCGTTGAAATTTTCATCGAGTAATGGTTGCTGCTAGCGCAGCGGATGAGGGTATCACCCTCAAACACCCTCCGCTTCGCGGCTCGCGCCATAAAGCGCTACGCATGCACCAAGAGGCAACCGCATGACACTCGTTTCCACCACCCTTCACCTGATTGAGAGCCGTGCGGAAACGCTGAGCCTGCTCATCGTGCTTGGGTGCGTGCTTGGCGAACTGCTCGCGCGCGGGCCGTTCACACAGGCACTTGCTACGCTCAGCACCATCACCCGCAAACTTGGCCATAAGCTCGACCGCGAGCACCGCGCCATCGCCACGCGCGTCTATCGCGGCATCATCGCCGTGCTCATGCTGGTGCTGCCCGCGATTGCCATCGCCGCGGCACTCGCACAACCCATCGCGTGGGTGAAGCTACTTGGCGCGCTGCTCATCATCATCTGGGTTGGCTATTGCATGGCACCCCTGAGCAGCATCGGCACCCTGCGCCG
Source organism: uncultured Azospirillum sp. (assembly GCA_964578965.1). GTDB lineage: Bacteria > Pseudomonadota > Alphaproteobacteria > Rickettsiales > UBA3002 > QFOX01. Next base: position 15,027 of record CAZOFC010000015.1, on the reverse strand, counting down.
CGCCGGGCGTAATGGCGTGCCGCTCAGCTTGCCTAATCTGCCCTATCTGTTTGCCGATAGCCATGCGGTCATCCGCCACCTCATCACCACGCGGCTGGAGGCATTCGCAGTCGGCGTTGTCGGTGCCTGTTTTTGGTATGTGGCGGGCGGGTTGGGCGGCATGGCCATCTATCTCGCACTCGCGGGTGCGTATCGCGCATTCCAACACCGTGCAGCCTTTGGCTGGGCGGCACGCAGTCTGTTCCAACTGGCAAATGCAATCCCTGCCATCCTCGCCCGTGTGCTGATGTTTCTGGCGGCCCTCTTCACTCCGCGCACCCGCCCGCTGCGTGGCCTGCGTGAAGCGTCGGTGCTTGCCGCCGCCGCCACCACGCTCGATATCGCCTTGGGCGGCCCCACACCCGGTGGTGAGCGCCCATGGGTTGGGGCAGGCACCGCGCGCCTAACGCCTGCGCATCTCACGCGGGCTATGCAGCTGATTGCCGTCGCCACCGTGCTGCTGGTGCTGATGCTTGCGCACCAGCATCTTTATAACCTATTGACAAAGTTTATTTAAATAACAATTTTTGGCTATGCTTTCATTGCATAGCAAATGCGCCTTGCTATGCGCCTGTCACACAATCTTCACGAAAACCTGCGTGTGATTCACCGCTATTTGCCGTAAAATGTAAGGGTAACGAAAGGATTTCCGCGCCCGATGGCTACCCCCATCACATCCGCACCTGAGCCCAATTCACCGTCGGTGGAACGCACTGCTGCGCCAAGTGTTGACCTGCGCGATAACGACACCGCCGCTAACACCAGCCCATTGCATACCCATACCCAATCCACGCTCGCCCCCACGTCGGAATGGGTGCGCTATCTGCTGCTCGCCCTGCCCGCGCGCTATGTGCCACGTGGTATTGTGGGCATGCTCTATGAGACGGAGCATCATCAGGGCAATATGCTTGGCCGCGGCCTTGCCAAACTCTCCGCATGGTTTCAAAAAGCAAGCGGCGTTACTTCCGCTGCCGAAGCACGTGGCAAAGAGGCGCTCGCTTATAACGCCGTCATGGGCGTCGGCAGCTTTGCCCTGAGCGCCAGCTACGCCCGCACCGTGTATGGCGATATCAAGAATATTTTCTCCGAGGCCGTTGCCGAAGAAACCGGCAAACCTGTCAGCGATATCGGTTGGACGGATTTAAACCAAAGCGATAACCGCATCGTCCAAAAAACCATCAATAATTTCTGGCATCGCTCGGCCAGGCGCTTTGCGACGGACCTGCTATTCTTCCCAGCCGCCGCAGCACGTTCGACCGGCGCGGGTGACTTGGGCGTGGGCTTAAAAGCCCTGCAGGCCTTTGGCGAGACCTGGAAACGCAAGACCACCATGTTCGAGGACCTCATCACCTTCGTGAACAATAAAATCAACCCGCGCAACGGCCTTGGCCAAGCCATCAGTGTCGGCGAGGTGTTCGACCTCTACCAGCATTACGCGCAGGAATATAACCCCGGTGCCGCCTTCAACAATGTGCTCGAGCGCAGCGCAGGCGAAGGGGCACGCTGGGCGCAAAGCCAGCCCATCTTCGAGCGCATGACCGAACTCATGAACCTCACCTATGCCTACAAGCACCGCTCGGTGATTGATGAGAACACTGGTCAAGCTATCCGTCAGGCGGATTTTGCACTGCCCAAATTCATCTATTTGCTTGGCCATGACCTGATTGATGTGAACCAGCCCGCCGTGACACTTGCACGCATTGAGGTCGCTAACCGTTACGGCATCAGTGCCGTCAAAGAAATGCAGACGATGCTTGGCAGTGGTGCCAGTTTAGCGCAGGTGGCCGAACGCTTCCCGATAGCGCCGCACACGCCGCAAAATAAAAAAGAAGTGACCGAGAAAAATGGCGTCATCGCCAAAGGCTCAACCGTGCAGCTTGAGCGCGCCGAAGACGCATTGCCTGCAAACTCGATTGATGCGCATTCCATCACCGGGATGGAAACGCTTGGCGCACACAGCGTAGCGGTGCCCCAGCTTTAAGTCACTAGTGCCACTTAAGAATGTGAAAGTTTTGTCGTCATTCCCCGAATTTGCGCGAGCAAATTATAGGGGAATCCAGATGGATCGCCCTATAATCGCGTCGCGATTCGGGCGATGACGCATACCCCAGCTCTAACTGCTCATCCCACTATTGTAAGATCTGCACCCGCTGCAGGCTGCCAGCAATCTGATTGAACACATTCGCTAGCGCTGCGGCATCCGGCGCACGGAAGTAAAACTGGTTCAGGTTGGGCTGCGATGGACCATTGGGCCCGGTCGCACAATCACTCAAGAACTGGTTGGCACGCACGATGATCGGATTAGTTCCTACCAACTCACTGCCAAAACCGATGGTGTAAATAATGGTGCTCTGCGCTTTCAGTTGATTGCAAATCGCCAAGCTCGCATTGTTGAATGGTATCTGATCAGCAAATCCATTAGGCCCCTGATTGACACCATCGGTCATCAAAATCACTGCCCGCGCCACATTAGGGCGGAATTGGCCAGCAAAACTCTGAGCCTGCTGCAAACCCACCGTGCTATTTGTCTGCCCACGCCCATACATGGTGCCGAGAAAATTTCTTGCTATCGCCGGGTCATTGGTGAACCCCTGACTGCGCATAACAGATAAATCCCACGTCGTCAGAGCCACGCGGTTGTTATTCGGGTTCGGGCTCATCAGCGTATTGACCAGTGAATTTGCCGAAAAGCGCAGCGCATTAATACGATTGAACCCATTAGCACCCTCGTAATCATTACAAAAGCCGTTTGCATCCGCATTGCTTAATACGAATGAAAAAAGCTGCAAATAGAGGGCTTGCCAACCTGCGCGGCAGATAGGCCGAACCCCAGCGCTGGCGTTAAGGCTATTGCCAGTACCCACATCATAACTACCCGGAGAGCCAGGAAACGCAAGATTCTGGCGTGCGCCCATCGAGCCCGAATTATCCATGACCAAAATCACATCAAGCACCGTCTGCAGGCGCTTAAAGCGCGTGGTGCTGCTGCCGGCAGCGGCAATGCTGCTCACGCCAAAATTCCCCACGAACGACGTGGGCACCGAGCTGTTCGCACTCACGGTGATGGTTTCACCCGCAATTGAAATACTGGGGGTGGGCCGCGCAACGCCCAAATAATCATTCGGGTAATTGAGTGCAAAAAAGGCCTGCGCCGTATTTTGCCGGGTGGCGTTGCTGGTGCCAAAATCCATCCCCGCGGCGGCGAGAGCTGCCGCATCACTCGCCTGCTGGATTTTTTGGCGCACCAGTTGCTGGCGCCCCAAGTCATAACCCGCACCGCCGATGCCGATCAGAAACAACATGCCAAGACCTGTCAGCATCAGCACGTTGCCTTGCTGCGCCCGCACGAAGGATTGCCATAGCTTACGCGTCATCGGGGCCACCTTAGGTTACAGGAAAGCTAGGCGGCAGATCGAACAGATTGCCGTTGCGCGGGGTGAAATAGGTGCGCTTGACGTAGATACGCGGGGGCACAAAGAAGTTGAATCCGCCAAAGCCCGTGCCACCGGCAGCGCCCACATCTTGCAGCAAGGGCTGCAAAAGCGGCTGATAGCGGAAAAATACTTCGCTCACGATAATATTACCGCGCGGGTTGATGCTAGGATTAAACCCGGCAATGAGCGCCGCTTCCGCCGCAGGGAAACTGGGTGCGGTGCCACGCACCGCCGGGCCGATGCTCGCCGGTGCGAGGTTATTGACAAGGCTACGCACGCAGGTTTGCGGGGTGGCCGTATCGCAGCCTGAGAGATTGCCCCCCCCTGCAATCTGCCAGCGGATGGAGAGATTGCCATTGAGTTTATCGATCGAGGTCAGGATCGCGACTTGGTTGGCACTCGCACCGTAGGGGTTCATGATGCGGTCAAGCTGCGGCAGCACATTGGTGGTGAGCTCGGCGACCGAAATTTCGCCCGCCGCGCTGTTGACGGTGGCGGGCGTGAACTGGGTGGTGATGTCGGCGAGCACATAGCCCGCTTTTTCAAGCTTCTGCTGGATCAAGATCAGCCGGGCCACCTCGATACCGCCAAATAATAGCAAAAAGAAAAACGGAAAAATGATGGCAAATTCAATCAGCGCGACCCCGCTGCTCGACCGAAAAAAGCGTACTACAAAGAGCTTTGTCATGGACTCGAACTGGATTCCTTGGGCGTTACGCTACGGTGAGATTCGTGATTCAATGATGCGAGAACATGAGGGTTCGAGAACCGACGCGCAGCGTACACTTAAGTACGTGAGCATCGGAAGCGCAGAATCACATGTTCGCAGCCAAACGAATCACGAATATCGCCATAGCTTAATTGAATGGCTCGTTCTTTACAACCGTCGAAGAACTGATGGTCAGCACGCCATTGGTGCCAAAGCGCGATCTGAAAAGAGGGAACAGTACCGGCCATAAATAGGTGACACGGATCTCAACCACATCACCCGCACCGCCAATCGTGCCGGTGCTTAGGCTGCCGCGCTGCTGATAGCCGGCAATCCCGTCGTTATTTTGAAAGACGGTGCAGCCACCAGTGGGTGGATATGGAATCGCCGGATTATCGAGGCAAATATCAGCAATCGGCGGTGTCGCCGTGGTTGGGCTACTCACCACGGTCGAGGAAACATTGATCGAGCGCGGATCGACCAAGCTTGCGGTTTTTTCGGCAATGATGGCGCGGATGGAGCAGACACGATCGGCACAGCCCGGATGCAGGCCACCAATGGAGGCGCTGCGGCCCACTTGGTTCGTAGCACTTTCGATGGCAATTTTGGTCAGCGAAATCATGCCATATTCGATCACGCCGAACATCAACATGAAGAATACGCCCGAGACCACCGCAAATTCGATTGCGGCCGCACCCGATTCGTTTGTCTTCAATTGGCGTAAGAGACGCAGCATGAACCCTCGTTTTCTAAGGTTCATCCTACCCTTCAGGTATTAATTTTAGATTAAGGTTGTGTGACAGTATGATGACAATTGATTGCCCGGTAAGGTCATCAAACCACCTTATTTATCATAAAAATCATGGGAATATTGGCTTGCTAGCGTCCCTAAAGCCTAAGGCCCTTACAGCCGCCCGCGGCGGGGGAAGCTATAATCCCGGTGGATATAGACATGCTGCAGCACGCCACAGGCAATGAGGGTGGCAAGCAGGAACGACCCGCCATACGACAGAAACGGCAACGGCACCCCGACCACCGGAATCATGCCCATCACCATCGCCATATTGATGAAAATATGGATGAATAACAACGCCGCCACCCCAGCGGCCAGCAGCCGGCAATAGCTGCTGCGCGCCCGCACCGCGAGCATCATCGCAAAGCCGATCACCATGGCATAAAGCAGCAGCAGCAGCACCGCACCGATGAACCCGTGCTCTTCCGCCATCATGGTGAAGATGAAATCCGTCTGTTTTTCCGGCAAAAAATCAAGCTGCGACTGCGAGCCTTTGAGTAGCCCTTTGCCAAAGAATCCACCCGAGCCAATCGCAATCTTCGATTGGATGATGTTATAGCCCGCACCGAGCGGGTCCGAGCTTGGGTTTAGAAACGTCATCACCCGTTGTTTCTGGTAATCATGCAAGAAGTGATAGACCACCGGCACCGCCGCCCCCGCCGCACTGATCGCACCCGCAAAATACCACCAGCGGATGCCCGCCATGAAGCACATGGCAAACGCAATCACCGAAACAATCGTCGCCGTGCCAAGGTTAGGTTGCTTTAAAATCAGCGCCACAGGAATCAGCGTCAGCAATGCAGGCACCATGAGTAGCAGGAAATGCCGTCCTTCGCGCGTCACCGGCACCGTCTCGAAATAGCGGGCGAGCGCGAGAATGATACCAATCTTCATCAGCTCCGAGGGTTGCAGGTTGAAGAACCCGATGCCCACCCAGCGCTGCGCACCAAGGCCCATGATACCTACCAATGCCACCATCACCAGCAAGCCAAGGCAAACGATATAGATACCATACGAGGCCCGGAACAGTTGCGTCGGCGTCAGTGCCGCCACAAGCGCCATGAGGCCCAAGCCAAGCATCGCCCGCAGGGCTTGCGGAATGGCAAAAATACGGGCCTCACCGCCTGAGGCCGAGAACTGCATGATGAGGCCAAGGGCAACGAGCGCGAGCGTCACGCACAGAAATCCGCGATGCATGTTCTGCACCCGTTTCATCATGCGTTTGATGGCGTTTTTCCCAAACATCAGGCGCCTGCTTTCGTGGTCAGGTCGCGCGGCGGATTATCGCGAAACTCGATAGCTTTTTGCAAAATATCGCGCGCGACCGGGGCTGCGGCCGAGGCACCGCCGCCGCCATGTTCAACAATCACCGAGCAGCATAGCTCGGGGTTGCTTAAAGGCGCATAGCCAACAAACAACGCGTGGTGACGAAACTCCCACGGGATGAGGTTCTGGTTCTGCCCATGCACCAGCAATTTGCGCACTTGGCTGGTGCCGGTTTTACCGCCAAAGGCATAACGCTCATCCGTAAGCATGCTGCCATGCGCCGTGCCGCGCGGCGCGTTCACCACACTCGCCATGCCCTCGCGCACAATCGCTAAATGTTCAGGGTCCACATCAAGCAGCCCTTCATCGCGCACCGGGTCATCGCGCAGCAGGCGCGGCAATATTTTCTTGCCGCCATTGACCATCCATGCCGTCATGGTGGCGAGCTGAATCGGTGTGGCGAGCGTATCGCCTTGGCCAATCGCACTGTTGATGGTCTCGCCTGGGTTCCACGCCCCGCGCCCCTTTTTTAATTTCCATGCCGGGCTTGGCACAATGCCTGGCTGCTCGCCGAGCAAACCGAGGCCCGATTTTTGCCCAAGGCCAAAGCGCGCCGCCATCTCGGCAAGCGCCTCGATGCCCATGTCGCGCGCGACGGTATAGAAAAACACATCGCAGGATTGCTCAATCGCCTGCGCCACCGTCATGCTGCCATGGCCTTCCGTCTTCCAGCAACTGAAGGGGTGATTACCCAAGTGGAACGTGCCGTTGCAATGGATACGGGTTTTATCCGTGCACTTGCCGGCCTTGAGGGCAGCGAGCGCCGTGATCATTTTGAAGGTCGAGCCCGGCGGGTATTGCCCGGCGATGGCTTTGTTGAGCAGCGGCGAGCGCTTGTTGGCACGCAGCTCGCTGTAATACCCGCTCTTGATGCCTTTACTGAATTCGTTGGGGTCAAACGCGGGCATCGAAACCAGTGCCAGCACCTCGCCCGTGTTCACATTCATCACCACCACCGAGCCAGATTCTTCGCCCAAGCGCTCGATCGCATATTCCTGTAAGCGGCTGTCAATCGTCAGTGGCAAGGTCTCACCGGCCTCTGGCTCCTTTCGGCTCAGTTCACGCACGGGCGAGCCAGAAGCATTCACCTCAATCTGCTTCGCGCCGGCTTTGCCTTGCAGCCGCGCCTCATACACCGCCTCAATGCCATTCTTGCCGATTTTCATATCCGGCTGCGTCAGCAGTGGCTGCGTTTCGTCCACCTCTTCAGGCGAGACTTTGCCGACATAGCCAATCAAATGGCTCGCATGATCCGCAAAGGGGTAGTGCCGCCACTGGCCTTCATCAATCGTCGCCGCGCCAAGCTCGGGCAGGTGATACTGAATCCGCGCCACCTCCTCCCAACTCAAATGCTCGCGTACCAGAATCGGGATGCCGATCTTGCGCCGCGCGATGGCGTCGGTCAGTTGCTTCACCTCGTTATCGCTTAGTTTCATCAGCGGCGTCAGCGTGCGCAACGTAGCGCGTGCCAGTGCACGATTATCGGGCTCAATGACTAATCGGTAATTCACCTGGTTCATCGCCATCATCACGCCATAACGGTCACTGATGATGCCGCGCGGCGGAATAACAAGCTGCAATTTCGCGCGGTTATCCTCCGATTGCATCTTGAATTCATCGCCATGGATGAACTGCAAAAAATACAAACGCGAGAGCAGCGCAAACCCGGCTGCCGCCTGCACCCCACCAAAAATCACGGCGCGGCGCCCGACCATTTTTTGCATGTCATGTGCGCGCATGCTGCACCCCTACTTCATGGCCGGCGACATACGCGCGGCCACCCCATAAAACAGCGGATACCACAGCGCACTGGCGAGGCCTGCCATCAATAACGGCTGTGCAGGTGTCGCTTGGCGCGCAATGGCGGCCATGAGTAACCATAATACCCCGTGCCAGAAAACGAGCACGAACGTTGCCTCAAGCCAACGCATGCGAAATGGCTGGCTTTGCTGGCGCTGCGCCGCACGCTGTACCAGCAGCCACAAGCTCAGCGCGAGCAGCGCCTGCGCGCCAAGCGGGGTGGCAAACAGCACATCTTGCAACAGGCCCAACGCAAATGCCATGAACGGCGAGAAGCGCCCGGGGCTTGCCGCCGCGACGGTCAGGGTCATCAACCAAGCCACATTCGGCGTCAGATGCAGCATGCCCGAACCCGTGGGTAATGCGCACACCAGCACGAGCACCATGGCAAGCAACGCAGGGATGAAGTTGGCGATACTATGCGCAGGGCTGGTCATGGCGCCGCAATCATAATGCGTACATATTCAGCGCGCGCGAGTGGGCGCATGGGTTTCACGAGTAGCCCGCTTGCATCACGGCGAAACACCGTGCCCACCATCACACTTTCGGGAATGAGGCCACCCTCGGACGTGGTCATGATCGGCTCACCGAGTTCGATGGTGCTACTATCGCCACCCACAAACGTCATACGCATGAGCTCATCACCCGTGCCAGCTAGAATTGCATGCTGGCGGGTATTCGCGGTGATGACCGGAATGCGTGAGCGGCTATCAGAAAGCAGCAGCACACGCGAGGTATTCTCCCCCACATCGACCAAGCGGCCGATGAGACCATCGCTATCAATCACCGGTGCGAGTGAGGCGAGCCCTTGGGCCAACCCAGCATTGAGCATCAAGGTGCCGGAATAGGCCTCGGGGCTTTGTGCAATCACCTGCGCGGTCACATAGGTCACGTTTTCGCTCGGCCGATAATCGGCAAGTTTGCGCAAATTATCATTCTCGGCCTTGAGCGCGCGCGCCACCGCCTGCCAATGGCGCAAGGTTTCGTTCTCTTCACGCAAGCGCTGATTATCACGGTGTGCGGTGAGCAGCGATGTTTTATCCTCAACGATTTTTTCCGCCTTGCGCACGGGGGCGTTCACCACTTTCAGCGTTGGTGCCACCACCCCATCCAGGCCGGTGCGCAGGCGATCCACCACCGGTGATTTTGCCCGCGCAAGCACCAGCAATGTCACAGCAAGTGTTAGCAGCACCGCCACCACCGCGCGGCTTTTCAGCGAGCGGTTACCACCCCCAGAGGCATAACGATAGGCATATCGATCAGGACGCATAGGTGAAATATAGTCTGCCTCACAAAAAATCCTACTGGATTGTGCGCACTATGCGCAGCGAATTCGAATCGTTTCTATGCAGCAAGTGTTGGGAGACAAAAAAAATAAATTCGTCAGGCCGACAGCGAAAATTATAAATTTTGAGAACCAGCGCGCAGCGTACACGTCGTACGTGAGCACTGGAAGCGCAGAAATTTAGGATTTGCAGCGCGGCATCACGAATTTACTCTTGTTTAAAGAGGACGTGTTTGTAGGTCGCCAAATTTTCAAGCACCTTGCCAGTGCCGATGGCCACACAGCTGAGCGCATCTTCGGCCACGAACACAGGTAAGCCAGTCGCATGGCTCACCACCAAATCAAGGTGCGTGAGCAGCGAGCCGCCGCCAGACATCACAATCCCTTTATCGACAATATCCGATGATAATTCCGGCGGGGTGGATTCGAGGGCGACTTTCACCGCCTCGATGATCTGGTGCACAGGCTCGGCCAGCGCTTCGGCAATCTGTGCTTCACTGAGGATGATTTCTTTGGGCACACCGTTGAGCAAATCGCGCCCTTTAATTTCAATCAGGCGGCCCTGGCCATCATGCGGCGGGCAAGCGGCACCAATTTCTTTTTTGATTTTTTCGGCCGTGGTTTCACCAATCAGCAGATTATGATAGCGGCGAATATAGTTGATGATTGCCTCATCCATGCGGTCACCACCCACACGGGCCGAGCGCGCATACACAATGCCCGAGAGGCTCAACACCGCAACTTCCGTCGTGCCGCCGCCAATATCCACAATCATGCTGCCGGTTGGTTCGCTTACCGGCAGGCCCGCACCAATGGCGGCCGCCACCGGCTCCTCGATCAGATACACATCGCGCGCGCCGGCATTCTCGGCGGATTGCTGGATGGCCCGGCGCTCCACCGGTGTGCTGCCCGCAGGCACACAAATCACGATCAGCGGGCCCGTAAAACTTTTGCGGTTATGGACGCGGTGGATGAAGTATTTGATCATCTCCTCCGCCGCACGGAAATCCGCAATCACACCATCCTTCAACGGGCGAATCGCCTCGATCTTTTCAGGCGTGCGGCCCAGCATCATCTTCGCTTCGTTACCGAATGCGTAAGGCACTTTCACGCCACGCTCCTCGCGCAACGCTACCACCGATGGCTCGTTCAGCACCACGCCGCGCCCACGCACATAGACCAGCGTGTTCGCCGTCCCAAGGTCGATCGCCATGTCTTCCGACATCATGCCAAAGAGTTTTGCCAAGCCAAACATTGAGGCTCCAATAGGGTGAGTGTTAACTGACGCTCACTCTAGCCCTACGCCAAGCGCTGGCAAGGGTTTTCATGCATATTTTGGGGGGTGCGTCCAGCCTGTGAATTTCATGACGAGGCAGCGCGAACCCTATCGCGTTACGCCGCACCAGCTTTCGCTTTTTTCGCAGGCGCCGCTTCATCCGTATCGGTGAGCGAAATGCGGCTCGTGAGACGCTCGAGCTTATTCAGCGCACTGATATACGCCTTCGCCGAAGCCACCAGCGTATCCACGTCCGCGCCGTGGCCCGTCACCAGTTTGCCATCACGCTCAAGGCGCACGGTCACTTCCGCCTGCGCATCCGTTCCACCGGTAATCGCATGCACTTGATAAAGTTTCAGCTCGGCTTCATTCGCATCAAGCGCCATCGATTTGATGCATTTGAACATCGCATCGACCGGGCCATTGCCCTCTTTTTTCGCGGTGCGTAAGTGGCCGTCAATCATCATGCCAAGGCGTGCCATCTGCGGGCCATCCGTCCCGCACTCGATGTTGAGGGTCGCGAACACATAACGCTCATCCGCGCCGTCCGTATCAATCAGCGCGAGGATATCCTCGTCGAACATTTCTTTCTTCTTATCCGCGAGCGTTTTGAAGCGCACAAAGGCATCCTCAAGCTGGTTATCACCAAGGCGAATCCCAAGCTCGATCAGCTTATCCTTAAACGCCGCGCGACCGGAATGTTTGCCCATCACGAGGTTCGTTTTCGTCACGCCGACAGATTCAGGCGTCATGATCTCATACGTGTCGCGGTTTTTCAGCATGCCATCCTGGTGGATGCCCGATTCATGCGCAAAGGCATTCGCCCCCACAATCGCCTTGTTCACCTGAACGCTTTGGCCTGTCACCTGCGTCACTAAGCGGCTGGCGCGCATCAAATGCTCCGTCTTCACGCCGCATTCCACCCCAAACACATCGCGGCGTACCTTGAGCGCCATCACCACTTCTTCAAGGCTGGTATTGCCCGCGCGTTCACCAATCCCGTTGATGGTGCACTCAATTTGCCGCGCACCTGCCTGCACCGCAGCGAGCGAGTTGGCCGTGGCCAACCCCAAATCATTCTGCCCGTGGAAACTGAAGATCGCCTTATCCGCATGTTTGGCATTGGCCATCACATAGGCAAACATTTTGCCAATCGTTTCGGGTGTGCCGTAGCCCACCGTATCGGGCAGGTTGATGGTGGTGGCCCCCGCAGCAATCGCGGTATCGACCGCGCGCACGAGGTAATCAAGCTCGGTGCGTGTCGCATCCATCGCGCTCCATTCCACATCATTCGTGAAGCTGCGCGCGATGGTCACTGCGTTTTTAATCACGTCGAGCGCTTGGTCTTGCGATAATTTAAATTGATGCGTGAGGTGAATCTCACTCGTGCTCATGAAGGTGTGGATGCGCGGGCGCTTGGCACCTTTCAAGGCTTCTGCCGCGCGGCGAATATCGGCTTCCTTCGCGCGCGCAAGCGAACAGATCACCGCGTTTTTTGCCATTTCAGCAATCGCTTTGACCGATTCAAAATCGCCGTCACTCGCCATCGCAAACCCGGCCTCAATCACGTCGATGCCCATCCCATCAAGCACTTCCGCCACAAGGAGTTTTTCTTCACGCGTCATGCTCATGCCGGGCGATTGTTCGCCATCGCGCAGTGTCGTGTCAAAAATGGTAATGCGGTTGCGTGTCATATAAACCCCTTCTGGTGCGGGGTTTATAGCGCTCACGGCCAGCCCCTGCAAGGGGTTTAGGGCGTGTTAAAGCGTGCGGCCTGTCTGGCGCCCCTCAAAATGGTCGATGATCGGCGAAGCGTCGAATGGCTCATGCCATGTCGGCTTAGGGAATGTCTTGAACCCATCCTCTTTCATAGCCCGAACCAGTACAGCACGTTCTTTCTTGTCGTAGTTGCTAAGCGCGCTTACCGGCGCCGTGCGCGCAAAGCTTGCGGCAGTGTGCAGCGCGCGGCGGGAATTGGGCAATTCTTCCGATGCAATGCGCATCACATCCGTGCCCATCACCTGTGGCAGCTCAGGGCGCATTTGAAGGTCACTGAGGACAAAATCAGGCTGACGCTCACGCAACAGGTCGCGCAACTCCGTCTGGTTTGTCACCAGATGCTTGGCTGCATTAAAGCGATAAATGTCAGCTTCAAGGAGATCTGATGCCTTGTCCCAATCCCGGCGCGCAAACGCATCTTTCAAGATGGCATCCGCGTCGCTCGTAAACGACACCAAGACACCCTCAACGGTGTAGTCACGCGCTAATTTAGCGCAGTATTTTGCCAGCTGATTCACGTCGTCATCAAAAACCAAAAGCCTTGGCTTGCGCGCGGCAACGTCACTCACGACTGTGTCTGGTTTCTGACTCATGCGCATCACCCTAGCAGCTTTTCAGTGGCACAGTATGAAGCTTTTATGACGATTCTATCGGCGCACATGATTGAATTATATAAGAAAAAACACGCCCGCGCTTGCTGCGCTGCAGCAACTGCGGCGCACACCAAACCAATTAGGCGTTGAACTTCTCAATATCGCCGGGCTTGCGCAACATCTTATCGACTTCACCTAAGTGCATTTCCTCGGACTGAATCAGCGTGCGCGCATATTCCTCAAGCATCACCGATTTGCCTTCAACGAGGGCGAGCAGATCAACATAGAGCTGCAAGCCCGCCTGCTCATGCGCCAGCGATTCACGCAAGATATCGCCAATATCATGGTTATGCGACTCGAGCAGCGAACCGATGCCAAGCGATGGGTGGCCGCCAAAATGCGTGATCAGCTCACCCGCTTGTTGCGCATGGGTGAGCGATTCGGTGGCTTGTTCGCGCAGCCAGCTGACGATGGGAATCCGGTTATAGCCATAGACCATGAGCGAGTAATGCGTATAGCGCACCACACCCGCCAGCTCCGCCTCGAGGATTTTATTGAGCGCGGCAATCACTGCTTTGGTATCAAGTTTGCTGGTCATTGGGGACTCCTATGTCTGGCCTTTGTTGGTGTTGCATACATACCAGCAACGCACTGTGTTTGTCATCCCGGTTTTGCGCTTGGGCAAACACCGGGATCCAGCTTACTGCATTTCCACCAGAGTTCGCCTCGTACGCATTATGGGGCACGAGATCCCGGTGTTGCTCACGCAAACCGGGATGACAGGTTCGTAAGGCGCTAAGTGCCTGACTCAAATCCGTCACAAAATTTCAGAAGAAATTTTGGAGGCCGCAGCCCAAAGGGCGAGGCACCGCTTGACGGCGCAACGCCAGTAGGCGGCGCGTCAATTCTTGGCTTGGTCCACCAGCTTATTCTTGCTAATCCATGGCATCATCGCGCGCATTTTGGCGCCGGTTTTCTCGATTGGCAGGTTGCTGGTTTCTGCACGCCATTTCTCGAGGTTATGCGCCCCTTGTGTGGCGCGATCGCCCATGAACTCGCGGGTGAATTTGCCCGATTGAATATCGGCCAAAATGCGCTTCATTTCTTTTTTGGTCTCGTCCGTAATCACGCGCGGGCCAGCGGTGTAGTCGCCATATTCCGCGGTGTTGGAAATGCTGTAACGCATGTTCGCCATGCCGCCTTCATAGAGCAGATCAACGATCAGCTTCATCTCGTGCAGGCATTCAAAATAGGCCATCTCGGGCGGATAGCCCGCCTCGACGAGTGTTTCAAACCCAGCATTGATAAGTGCAGTCACACCACCGCACAGCACGGCCTGCTCACCGAACAGATCGGTTTCGCATTCGTCCTTGAACGTGGTTTCGATGATGCCTGAACGCCCACCGCCGACCGCACTTGCGTAGGAAAGGGCGAGCTTCTTCGCGCTGCCAGACTTATCCTGATACACAGCAATGAGGCACGGCACGCCACCGCCTTTTTGGTATTCGCCGCGCACCGTGTGGCCGGGGCCTTTCGGTGCCACCATGAACACATCCAAATCCGCGCGCGGCTTGATGAGCTCGAAATGAATGTTCAGGCCATGCGCAAATAACAAGCTCGCACCTTGTTTCAAATTATCCGCCAAATCCTGCGCGTAAAGTTCGGCCTGGAATTCATCGGGCGTCAGCACCATCACCACATCCGCCCATTTGGCGGCGTCTTTCGGGTTCATCACCTCAAAGCCAGCGGCTTTCGCTTTCTCGGCCGTTTTGGAACCGTCTTTGAGCGCAATGCGCACATTTTTGCAGCCCGAATCCTTGAGGTTGAGCGCATGCGCGTGGCCTTGGCTGCCATAGCCCACCACGGCAATGTTCTTCGCTTGGATCAGCGACACATCGCAGTCCTTGTCGTAGTACACATTCAGCGATTGTGGGGCAGTAGGTTTGATGGCAGCAGCGGTGGACATGAGTAACTCCTAGTTTTATTGACGCCC
>CAZOFC010000014.1:0-21319 GCA_964578965.1 uncultured Azospirillum sp. | reverse complement strand
GATACCATGGTGCGCTTGGCGCAAACCTTCTCGGTGCGCTATCCACTTGTCGATGGGCAGGGGAATTTTGGTAGCATCGATGGCGATAACGCTGCCGCCATGCGTTACACTGAAGCGAAGCTGACCGACGCCGCGATTCTCCTCATGGAGGATATGGATTCCGATACGGTGGACTTCCGCCCCACCTATGACGGCACCGAGCAAGAACCGGTTGTAATGCCTGCGGGCTTCCCGAATCTGCTCGCCAATGGTGCCGAAGGCATTGCGGTAGGCATGGCCTGTGCCATTCCGCCGCATAACATCATCGAACTGTGCGATGCGCTGGTGCATCTCATCAAGCACCCGAATGCCTCCATCGAAAAACTTACGGATTATGTGCAAGGCCCGGATTTTCCAACCGGTGGCTTGATCGCTGAATCACGCGCAACGATCATTGATACCTACACCAATGGCCGCGGTAGCCTGCGCGTGCGCGCACGCTGGGAGAAAGAACAATTAAGCCATGGCCTGTGGCAGGTGGTGATCACCGAGATTCCGTATCAGGTGCAAAAATCAAAACTCATCGAGAAAATTGCCGAGTTGTTCCGTGAGAAGAAGCTACCGCTGCTGGCCAATATTCAGGATGAATCAACCGGCAATGTACGCGTAGTGCTTGAGCCGCGCAGCAAAAATATCGACCCTGAACTGCTGATGGAATCGCTTTATCGCGTGACGGATTTGGAAATCCGCTACGGCGTCAACATGAACGTGCTGGGCGCGAATGGTATTCCACGCGTGATGAACCTGCGCGAAATGTTGCAGGAGTTTTTGAACCACCGCCATGAAGTGCTGGTGCGCAAATCCAAGAACCGGCTTGAGCAAATTGCTCGCCGCCTTGAGATTGTGTCTGGTTTCATCACCTGCTTCCTCAACCTGGATGAAGTCATCCGCATCATCCGCGAGGAGGACGAGCCCAAGCAGGAGTTGATCAAGGCCTTCGACCTGACTGAGCTTCAAGCGGAATCGATTTTGAACATGCGCCTGCGCCAATTGCGCAAGCTCGAGGAGATGGAGCTCAAGCGCGAACACAAAGAACTCAAGGCCGAGCAAAAAGCGCTGAATGCCTTGCTGAAAAGTGATGATGAACGCTGGAGTACGATTGCCGAGGAAATCAAGGCCGTGAAGGCGCGCTTCAAAGCACAGAATAATCTGGCCGCGCGCCGCACTGAACTCACTGAGGCGCCAAGCAACGTAAACCTTTCGATGGAAGCATTCATCGAGAAAGAGCCGATCACCGTGGTGTGCAGCCGCCTTGGCTGGATTCGTGCTTTCAAAGGCCATTATGATGATCTGCCCGACCTCAAATTCAAAGAGGGCGATGGCCCCGCCTTCCAGATGAAGGCGAAGACCACCGATAAATTGCTCGTCTTCTCAACGGATGGGAAATTCTTCACCCTGACCTGCGATAAGCTACCTAGCGCCAAAGGGCAGGGTGAGCCGGTGCGCCTGATGTGCGACCTCGATAACAACCAAGAGATTGTCGACCTGTTCGTGCATGAGCCTGCGCGCAAGCTGCTGCTTGCCGCTGATAATGGCAAAGGCTTTGTGGTGGAAGAAGCGGATGTGCTGGCGCAAACGCGCGGTGGCAAACAAGTGTTGAATGTTGCGGATGGCAGCAAGGCATGCGTATGCACGGAAGCGGCGGGAGATCATGTCGCAGCCATCGGCACCAACCGCAAGCTGCTGGTGTTCCCGCTTGAACAAGTGCCGGTGATGAAGCGCGGGCAGGGCGTGGCGCTACAAAAATACAAAGG
This sequence comes from uncultured Azospirillum sp., assembly GCA_964578965.1. Classification (GTDB taxonomy): domain Bacteria; phylum Pseudomonadota; class Alphaproteobacteria; order Rickettsiales; family UBA3002; genus QFOX01. Next base: position 19,526 of record CAZOFC010000014.1, on the reverse strand, counting down.
CGCCCATTTGGCGGATGCGGTGGTGTTTGCAAAAGCGGATGGCTTGAGCTGGATAACGGGCGAGCGCACCCGCACCGAGACCGACATCAAGCCGTGGCTTGGCAGTCGCGCGGGCCAGGGGCACTTGCCGCCCGTTGGCTTCCCTCGCAGCAATAAATTTAACGGCTAGTTCTCGACAATCAGCGCACGGTTGCTGATGCGGATGCTGACACAGCTGACATTTTTGGGCAGCACCCCATCAATATGCAAATGATGCATGATGCGCTGCAGTGCCTGGTTATAAATATCAAACTGCTTATCGCTCATGGCATCCACCTCGCGTGGGTCGAACTGGATAGTATCGCGCGTCTGCTCGATGCCATCAATGCGCATATCGTTACGGATGGTAATAGTGGTGATGCCTGCCTGCTTGAGCAGGGGCTCGGCAATGCTCAGTGCTTCAAACACTTCGGGTTTCACGCGCACATTGCCGGTGATGGGGCTGCCATCGGCTTCGGTATAATGAAGGGGGATAGAGAGCATCGTCAAACACCTCGCGGTTTCAATGCGTGATTACTAACGCAGCGTTACAAAACGCGCAAGGCCGGGAATTTAATCGTAATCACACTCAGGCGGTCAGCGGTGGTTTTCATCTCAAGCGTGCCTTGATGAAGCGCTATGAGCAGCCGCGCAAGCGCAAGGTCAAGCGTGTGTTTACTTCGCGTCGCATTCACTAGGCTAGTGCTTGCGGTGTAGCAAAAGCTGAGCGACAATTCCTGCGCCTTGAGTGCCGAGGTGATGCGAATGACCTCGGCCGGGGCGAGCTGCTGTGAAATCGCCTGCAGGATATTCAGTACCAGCTGTTTGACGCGCAGTTCGTCGCCGCGCACATGGGGCAGGCTGTTGTTGATGTCCACGTGCACTTCGGTGTTCGGGCCTGCCTTATCACGGAAGATGCGAATGGTTTTTTGTAGCACAAAGCCAAGGTCAATGTCGCTTTCATTCAACGCGAGTAGGCCAGTTTCCGCCTTCGAAATGGCTTTGATGTCCTCAAGCATGGCGATCAGTTGCTTGCTTTGCTCATGAATGTGGGTGGCATGGTTCAGGTATTTCGCGTTGCCGATGGGCCCGAAATGCTGGTCCTTCAGCGTTTCAATCTGCTGCAAAATGGTCTCGACGGGTTCACTCAACTCCTGACCTACATAGGCAAAGAAATCCGCCTTCACTTGGTTGGTAATCTGCGCTGCTTCCTTGATGCGCGTAAGTTCTGCATTCTTCAAACGCAATTCGGCCTCGATCCGCCGCCGTTCGTTAATGTATTCATAAAGCCGCTGAATTTCATGCGCGAGTTGCTCGATCTCAAGCGGGCCATGGGTCTGGTTAGGGTCAAACCCATCACCGCGGACAATGGTGGCGGTCTGGTCCGTCAAGGCAATGACGGGTTGGATGATACGCTTACGCACCGTCCACAGCACAAAGAGCAGGAACACTGCAATGACCAGTAACTGAAACAGCCGTGGCAAAAGCATTTTGCGCAGTGCGGCCACACTTTGCGAGGAATCAAGGCCCAAGAAGATTACGTAGGGGTATTGGCTCGAGCGCTCATAATACGTATAAATCTGGCTGCGGTGAAAGACCGAGGCTTTCGAATAATTGCCAGAGGTGGTGCGGTCAAAATCAATCTTGGCGAGGCGATTCACATCAAAATTCGCATTGAAGAAATCCACCGCCGCTGGGGTCTGCGTCAGCAGCGTGAGCGAGAGATTGGTAATGGCAAAGTGAATCCCCGCATCCTTGATGGAGCGGCTGATGGTGTTATTCAGCGTTTCGGTATCGAGCGCAATCACCACCGAGCCAAGATAGGTGCCATTACGATCCGTCAGGCCAAGGCTTAAGGGCAAAATCCAGCCATGCGAAAGCCTGCCATCAATCGGCCGGCCAATATGCACTTTCCATGGCTCAGCGATGGATTTTTTCACATAGTCGCGGTCGGATACATCAATGGGTTTATCGAGTACGCCGAGGTTATTGCTCACGGTAATCAGCTGTTCTTTGTTCACCCACGAAAAAATGCCGCGCTTGGGGCCTTCGCTTTTAGCGAAGGAAAAAAACAGCTGGGCGATATTGGCATTATCATCATTCGTCGCCTGAATCTGGCGGCCGATAGATTCAAGGATGTAAGAGGCATTCTCGATCTCAACGATCAGCGCGCGGTCCAGCCGCAGCGATTCCCGCTCCATTTGTTTGGCGACGTCTTTTTCGTAGTTGGCGAAGGTTTCAAAGGTCACCCACACTGAGGCGAGCACCAGAATAAAGACAATGAACACTGAAAGCAGTGCGAAGTCGCGACTGAGTGATGGTTGTGTGCGGGTGTTCATCATAAAACCACTATACGCAGAATTTGCGGCAACGTGCAATCAGGTGGTTAATTCATGCGCCTGCATGGCGGGGGCGAGCCGCTCGAGATGGGTAAATTGTCCGGCGCTGGTGCTTGGCTTGTCTGTGTTTTCTCTGTCGATTAATTCCATGGATTGCGCGTTATAGGATTCTTTGGGCAGAATTTTTGCGGTCGAAGAATCTTGAATCGCTATCTTCTCGTTTTTTGGCACTGGCGGATGCGAGCGCGCAATACCCCGGCTCATGATGTAAAGGCCTACCGTGCATACCGAGGTGTAGAAGGTTTCAAACACGGAGGTCTGGAAAAAATATTCCTTATGGTGAATTGTTTTTTTCGTCAGCCATTGATCCAATTTGGGAAGTGTTTCCCTTACAAAGCCAGCAAGCTTATTACCCGCGCGGTAAAAGATGGCGTTGTTGCCGCCTGTCTTTTCCATCGCGATTGCAATTGGCACAACAATGGCGCTCGTTGCTAAGCGGCCTTCAATAACACTGCGCCAGGATTGTTTTGGCTCTGCATCATACGCGCTCATGTTGTCGGGCGTTGTTCCAAGCGCACTATCAATCTTATAGGCAATCTTCTCGCGACGGTCCTCAATCAATTTGACAAGCGGCGCGAACAACGTCCCATCCACAAATGAAAAAAGAACTGTCGTCGCATCTTCCGCAGCGCGTCCCTTCACGCCAATTTTTTCAAAGCCTTTTAAAATGGGGTCGCGCCGCTTGGCAAACCAAGTGCCCACCGCGCGCGTTTTCGACCCATCCGCACCAATCGTGCGGCCATGTTTCGTCATGTAGGTGAAACCTACGGACATTAGAAATACACTGGTGTTGGTGAGCACCGTGTAAAGCAGGTTATCAAATAACCTCAATCCCAGTGTGCGCTTCGCTTTTTCTGGCTTGTTTTGCGCAAAAAGCTGGCTTTGCGTCGGCGCTTGAGGCGCGTTGACGCTAGCATTATCTAGGCGGTTTTCTCTACTCTCTGTAGGCGCGTTACTCACGGCTCTCCTGATATTTGTCCAGTTTCAATCTAGCACAGGCCGGCTTCTAGAAATGTGAAGGTTCTGTGAAGGTTATTGCTAAAAACACTTAACATTTGTTAATTAATTTACTATTACATATTTTTAGTGTTTATAGTGATTTGCAATTGTCGTTACTGTCGCCATCTAAAGTTTCACGCAACTGTCACACAATGCACAGGCCATCAGCGCTATGATGTTTGATGAATAATTCCATCCATCTGGGAGCATCTATGACCACGCAACCACTGATCGAGACCACCGCACACAGCGAAAAAGAAGCAGCACATCCGCCAGCGCAAGCTGTACAGGAAGAGCATGCGGCCGCTGAAATGGCTCAAGCGCAGGCAGCCCCCGAAGCCGCACCCGTGCAAGCAACCCCTGATATCGCCGAGGATGCAGCGCCCGCAACCGAGGAAGCCATGCGCAAACAAGTGCCTCCCGTTGAGGCAGCAACCGAGCCGCATCCAAACGCTGAAGGGTTGTTGCCGCCGCCAGTTGCGGAACTGCCAAAGCCAAAACAATTAAGCGGTGAGGCTGTCTCCATTCATGACGCTAAGGTCGAGAATCTGATTCTATTGCCAACGGTGCTCACCAGTGCCGAGAAGAATCTCGCGACGCATATCGGCAGCATGATCGACCCGATGCTCGAGAAAAATCTCCTGCTCAGCGTTTCAAGCAATCTTGAAAAAGGAACAACCAGCCTGATCCTCTCGTTCGAGGGGGATATGGTTCCCGCTAACCCGGCCGTGCTCAGCGAACAGGTCGTAGCTGCACTGCATAAGGTTCCTGCGCTGCAGACATTATTTGCGCAGCATCATCACACCCCCGTAAGCAACGTTCATGATGGAAAGCTGCAGGTGATGATTCCTCATCTGACCACCGCGCAATATGCCCATCTCATGCAATCACTGGCTGCAGGGATTGAGGCTTCGCCTGTTGCCCACGCGCACGCGCACCCGGCCGCTGAACTGGCTGCAGAAGCGCAGGCCAATGCCGCCGCAGCAATGACAGGTCATCCACCAGCCAATGAGGTAGCGGATGTAAGCCACCTAGGCGTAGCCAATAATAACGAACTTGCACCCACTTCTCTGGCAGTGGGGCGTTAGCGGCACATGGCGTTTGCCTCGAACATTTCTCTGCTAACCGTGCGCGCCCAAAGCGCCATCACTTCGTTTGGCGAATCGGTGAAGGGGTTGCTGGGCTATGGCCATTATAATGATTTTTCGCCCGAGGAAGTATTACTCAAAACCCCGAATATCGACCCACGCTTCATCGCCCAAGCGCCGATGAGCAACGCAAATCTCGATGTGCACACGCTCAGCCAACTGGGCAGTATCGGCCTGAAGCGCGGTAAGGAGATCACCGCGCAAAGCCACCCCGAGCTTTACGCCGCCTTCGCGCAAATGAGCGCGCGTGCGGGCCTCAAGCATCCGCCACAGCTGATTCTGGCAGAGAGCAAGACGGTCAACGCCCTCACCATTTCACCGCAGGAAGTCTGCGTGACCACGGGCCTACTCAAACTTCTCAATCTGCGCGAAGTGAATGCCGTGCTCGGCCACGAGCTAGGCCACGGCAGCAGCGACCACACCACGCCGCGTATCGTGGCTACGGGGGTGTTTGCCGGTATTGGTGCCATGCTGGGGGATCGCTTGGCTTATCGCGGTGGGCCCGGAAGTCTTATCAACCATGATGTGCCAAACCCAAGCCGCGTGCGGCAAATCGCCACGCGTGTTTTCGGTCGTGGCGAGAAGCCGCTGTCATGGATCGATAGCGCTATTAGTATTGCTATCGGGGTGGGGCTTGGCTCCATCGTTGCCAATCAGTTCTCCGTGCGGCCAACGGAGCTTGATGCGGACCGCAAAGGTGCCATGATTTCCGGTGACCCTGAGGGGCTGATTTCCGCCCTCAGCAAGCTTGAAAGTACGCGTAAATCAGGCCCAATCGGCAGTTTTCTTGCTCATTTGCGCTCAGGGTATCCCTCAACAGAAACCCGCATTCGCCATCTGCGCGGGCTGTCGCAAACCATGCCAATTTCCACTGAATCCGCGCCGATGGCGGAAATTCAGGCAGTGCCTGTGCGTGGCCAATCGCCCACCGCGCTCATCACTGGTGCGGCCCTTGCCGAGCGTGTGGGCACCCCCGTTGCCCCTGCCCACGCCCAAGGCTAGACATTTTCGCTCTGTTTCGCTAATGGCTGGGCCATGAACACACCCGTCACCGTCAGCACGTTTTACAGCTTTGTTGCGCTTGAGGCGCCAGCGACGCTACGTGCGCCTATCCTCGAATGCATGCGTGAGCTCAATATCCGTGGCACCATCACGCTCGCGCAGGAAGGTATCAACGCCACTGTTTCCGGCGCGGCCGAGGCTATTGAATCATTGATGGAGTTTTTGAAAGCGCGCATTCAATTCACCACGCCAACCTTTCGCGAAAGTTATGTCGGGGCGCAGCCCTTCAAGCGCAGCAAGGTGAAGGTCAAGCGCGAGCTGATCTCACTCGGTGTGCCAACATTCCCAGCACTTTGTGTGGGCCGCTATGTGCAGCCCGAGGATTGGAATGCCCTCATCACCGCGCCGGATGTGATCACCATCGATACGCGTAACGATTATGAGTTTGAAATGGGGCATTTTACTGGTGCCATCAACCCTGCCACGCGCAACTTCAAGCACATGGTGGCGTGGACTGAAAAACACCTTACGCCGCAGCCAAACCAGCGTGTAGCTATGTATTGCACCGGCGGCATCCGCTGTGAAAAATATTCATCCTACCTCGTGTCGATTGGATTTGCCGAGGTGTACCATCTGCATGGTGGTATTCTGGCGTATCTCGAGAAAATTCCAACCGAGCAATCACTCTGGCAAGGCCAGTGCTTCGTGTTCGATGAACGCGTCAGTGTAGGGCAGGGCTTAGTCGCGCTTAATGCCGCCTAGCGCCCGGTTTTCGTGATATTTGGTATGAGCTGCGGCAATTTCATCAAGTAGTTTTTCTGCCTTTGGGCTATTGACGCCGACCTGCTTCATCACTTTTTTCGCAGTTTCACAACGTTCATGAAATGCTTCAGGGCTGAGTGCTAGCGCTTGTTTCTTACCATCGGCAATAAAGCAGGTAATACCATCGGCATCCATTTCCTGTGCTTCAGCTTCCACTTGTAGTGCATCCCAACGATTCTCAAACGCGCGGGTGCTTGGCTCTTTGGGAGTCAGCGATTTAGCAGCTTTAGGCTCAGGTTTTGCGCGTGGCTTAGGCTTTGGCTTACGTCTCATGACCAGTGGGTTTTCAGGAGGCAGCAAATTAGGGTCAATTAATGAGTTACGTGTATCAGGCCCATCATAGCCTGAAACGATTGCACTAAAGTCTGTTGCGCGAATTTGAGCCTCAGGCTCGGCACTCAGCAGCATGTTAACCGCGCCCCAATTGACAAGTTTTTGGTCTTCAAAGTCATACTCGCGCATTCCGAACTTTTGTCCGGTATCTTTCACCAGTTTGCCGAGCCAATGTTGCGTGCTGTGGCTATCGGGGTCTTCACTCGCTGGGATTTTGAGTTTACGCCCTTCAATCACGGCATAAAGCGTCGCGATGTCGCGCTTATCGAGTAGTTCATGCTCCCATGCGCTTTCACCAATAATCGAGCGCAGGGTGTTGCTCACTTCTGTTAGGCGAGCCTCAACATTCATGGGGTGAAATCGCGTTTGAAGCGCTGCGCGCAAGTTGCTCTTGAAGTTTGATACGGTGAGCTCTTGTTTTGCCATGTTGGTCTACCTTGTAGTTTTTTTTAATCCTACGCGTGATGTCTTAAAAAACATTTAATCGCAGATTGCTTTTGAGATTTACTTTGCGTGGCCTGCATTTGCTTGGGTTCGCACGCCGAGCGGGCGCTCGTTCCAGAATTGCTCCATGGTCTCGTCGATGGCTTGTAGTAATATGCCAAGGCCTGCGCTGGCGCGCGGTTTTGTATCAATGCGATGTCTGATTTCTGCGCGCAGCTCTTGCATCTGCTCTAGCCCGAAGGGCATTTCATAGCTGCCGATATGGCAATGCTCGTCTCGGCTTTGAGGTAGCTCTATCTCCTTCAGGGCGTCTTCTATCACTAACTTAAAATCACTGATCGCATGTAATTCACCCAGTCTCTGATTCGGGGGATTTTTCAATTTCTGTTCAAGAATTTTTGTCAGATCCTCAACCACAATGTCACGCTCATAGACTATAGGAGTGTCGTCATTTTCCGGCGGTGGTTTAACTGGCTTTTTAACAAGCGGTTGCGTAGCCTTCGCTTTTTGTTTTTCTATTAATTCTGCCCATCTTTTAAATTTTGCAGCTTCTTGTTCGGGCGAGGCTTGGCCAATCATCACCTTGCGCCGTGCCGGTAATGTGGGCGTCGTTTTTGTGGGGGCTGAAAAATCTTTCCCCTGACCCTTGGGGTTTTCTTCAAGAGGAGCGGCATGTTCTTTGGCAGCTGGCACTACTAACCGCGATGCCATGTCGGGATGAAGCGTCGTGTTGTGATTAAATTCGTGCGCAAGGTCTTGCTGCGCATAATATAGCTCACGCCGGGCGATGAGTAGTTTATCGAGCGCGGCAAGCGAGGACTCGGCAACCCAAACCTGATACTCGTCACGTTTTGGAATTTTTTTTGCGAGTACGCGAAGATTCTCACCATCTACCGTCACTTCAACACTGCCATCCCTATACGAGAGAAGCTGTCCATTGGCTGCAATTGCAATATCGTGAAGCGCAGCCATCGCCCATTTTTGTCGTGAACCTTGAACTGCGTGCGCAAAGCTAATCAGGGGCTCGAGGCTACCGCGGTTATAATGCTCGAGCAAGGCTTCCAATGTCGGAGCCTCTACATCAGCATGCTCGGGTACAGGCGGTTTGCTAGGCATAATGCAATTGCCAAAAAATGAGTTGTGATAGGTCCAACCCATAGAATATGAGAAAAGTATAAATAAATCGCTAATGCCGATGGTTCATATGCCTAACTGCCCGATTTGTCACAAGCCAAGCCATGCCGAGAGCAAGCCATTCTGCGGCCCACGCTGTCGCGAGGTCGATTTAAACAAGTGGTTCACCGCCAGTTACGCCGTCCCGGCCGTCGAGCTGGATGATGTGGACGAGGAGAGCCTGGCCGCCGCGGCTGAGTTGCTCATGCCGCCTGAGGAAGAACGCTAGGGTTTTCCTCATTTTTGTGTAAATTTTCGGGTTTGCGCGCGCTTCCTTAAAAACCGCGCTTGCCATGGCGTAAGCCATTGGCTATAGCACTGCTTCTTCGCGACTAGCGTGAAATGTGGCCGGATAGCTCAGCTGGTAGAGCAGGGGATTGAAAATCCCCGTGTCGGCGGTTCGATCCCGTCTCCGGCCACCATTTTCTGTTTATTTTCATCCGGTGGATGAAAATAAAACAGAAAATCATGGGAGTCTGCCTGCGCGAGGGAGGGCTCAGCCCAACCGAAGCAAAGGATAGACGGAGATGTGATGCGGGCTAGCGACGATATGGCGGGTGTAGCTCAACTGGTTAGAGCGCCTGTTTGTGGTACCGGAGGTTGCGGGTTCGACCCCCGTCACTCGCCCCACGCTTCGCCTTCAGCTACGCGTGGCGCAGCCATGCGCAGATGATTTTAGGCGAAGCAGTGCCCTGCGAAGCCCCTTTAGCGAAGCAAGGGCTGGTCATCTGCCCCCATTCTTAAGCCCTATTGTCATTAAATCTTCATGATTAATGCGCCAAAACACGCTATGCTGCATCTATTAACGCCAGCATTGGTTGCAGCAATGGTATTTCAAGAATCGCTCGAACTTTCGGATTTGATTACAGGTCTTGCCACGCAGAAGCCAAGACTCGGCTTGGGCGACCAGGAAACCACGCGTGTACGCACCTTAAAATTCGAGAATAAAGATGATGCAGAGGAAGCCAGACGAGCACTCGCTGAATTATTGCCGGATGAAAAAAAAGGCAATGTAAGACTCATCGAGATGAAGGGGCTGACGGACGACGTTGACTATCGCGTCACGATTCCATCGACGTTGCTTCATCTCCTAAAGAAGACGATTAAACCATCAGCACCGCCACTTGAAAAAAATGGTAAGTTTGTGGATTTATTCGATGCGCACTCTCGTTCCAGTGATGGCGGATTGCGAAGTATGCCCGATGATGTGCTGCATCCAGAGGAGTCAGTGAATACATTCATGGTTCCGTTAAGTGGCTTGATCCACGCCTTTGATCTGTGTGAACGACTTGATCGTGCAGGCACGAAAGCAACCGGGAATCGCCATAAATATTATGCGTCTTCTGGTAGTTATGGTTTGCGTTTTGAGAATCAGCTGGATGCCGAGAATGCAAGAGACATCTTTACAGGACTCAGCGGCTCAGAAACGGGCATGACCATTGACACGGAGGTGATCAACCATGAACCCTTTTTCTGGCTAAAAATACCAAGCGACATCGCATTCAAAATTCTAAAAGAGAAAGAAGATTTATCTGCAAAGTATTCTCATTTGAAGCAATCCTTTATCGCAGGCATCGAAGCCGGGGATACATCCCAAGCCGAGCGCGAGCGCGCCTCATTTCTTGAGCTGGTGGAAGTAATCGGTCTTGGCAGTTCGCATGTGGCCGAACTGATGACCCGCGAAGCACTCGCCAAAACAATGGTTGAACGCTAATACGTTCAACTCACCCCACCCGTTTGCGGTATGCCGAATAGACCAACACCCCAATGACCGGGATGTTGAGCAGGGCAAAGATAAACAGCACCTCAAGCACCGTCACCTTGAATGCAAACAGCACCGCCGCTAGGATCGATGCGGTCGCGATGAATAATGCATTGATGACGTTATTACTCGCAATAGTGCGTGCGCGTTCGTGCTCGTCGCTTAGCACCTGCATTTGGGTATAGAGCGGTACAATGAACAGGCCGCCACAAAATGCCATCAGGAATAAATCAAGCGCAAGCCGCAGGTGGCTGAACGACGCGGTGAGATAGGCGATAAACCCAATCAATGCATCGGGTGCGGGTGGGGTGGCATGGTAACCGACCCAGCACAAATCAAGCCCGAACAGCAGCACACCCGAGAGCGCCATGGCCGAGAGGTTTTTGGCGCGCGCACCCAGCCATTTAATGAAGAGCGGCGAGTAGAACGAGCCCAGGGCAATCCCCACCGTGAAGACGCCATTGAACAAGGTCACGACTTTTTCATCCCCGCCGATGATTTCTTTAGTGAAGACCGGAATCTGGGTGAGGTAGGTGGCGCCAATCGCCCAGAACCATGAAATACCGAGGATCGGAAATATCAGCCCATGATTTTCAAAGGCGTGGCGCACCATGCGCCACGTGCTGATGAAAATATTGTAGTTAATTTTAAGATCGCTACTTTTAATGTGCGTCTCTGGCACACGCCATGCCGCCCATACCCCAAGCAGGCTTGCGGTGAGCATCACCACCGAGACGATCTCCGTCCCGTGCGGGCGCAAGATGAGTAGGCCGCCAACCAGCGTGCCAAGCAGAATCGAGACGAATGTTCCCGCCTCGACCATGGCATTACCCTGCAGCAACTCCTCTTTCTCTAGAAGCTCTGGCAGAATGGAATATTTCGCCGGGCCAAACACCGCCGCTTGTGTGCCCAGCAGAAACAATGTGAAAAACAATGACCAGGTATGCTGGAACATAAGGGCAATAATCGCCATCACCACGATCACCAGCTCTGTCAGTTTCAGGATGCGCACCAACTGGTGCTTGGGCACGCGGTCGGCGACTTCACCGGCAATGCCCGAGCACAGAAAGAACGGCAGAATAAATGCCGCCGCAGCACCGCTGAGTAAGGTTGCCGGCTCAACTCCCATACTGGAGGCGAGCGAGTAGGTGGTGATGATGATGAGCGCGTTTTTATAGAAATTATCGTTAAACGCCCCAAGCGCCATGGTGGCAAACATCGCTCCAAAGCGACGGCTGAGTAGAAGTTTAAGCGATGTCATGCGCAGGTTTTAGGCAAGCTGATGGCGAATGTCCACCCGTAAACGCCACATCCGCTTTTATGCGGCGCGCTGCTGTGCGTTCTGGGTGCGTAAGGTGTGAATCACCGCTTCCGCCACCGCAATGGCCGAGGCCGGGTTTTGGCCCGTCACCAGCGGGGCATCCACCACTAGGTTCGCACTAAAGGGCACTGCAATCACGGGGGTGCCGCCTTGTTCACGAAGCCGTGACTCCAACATGAAGGGCACAATTTTTTCAAGGCCCACCAGTGTTTCCTCTTCATCGCTGAAGCAAGTGAAGCGGTGGCCTTTCATCATCGCGTCGCCGTTTGGCTTGTGCGCCATCACAAAGCAGGCCGGGCCGTGGCAGACCGCCGAGACTGGCTTATTGGCCGCATAGAACGCCTCGATCTGCGCCTTCACGCTCGCATCGGTCGGGAAGTCCTCCATCGTGCCGTGGCCGCCGGCAAAGAATATCGCATCAAAATCATTGCTATCAAGGTCGGCTAGGCGCTTCGTTTGCGCGAGCGCGGCCTGCGCTTTACTATCCGCCTCGAAGCGGCGGGTCGAAGCCGTCTGGTTCTCGGGCGCATTGCTCTTGGGGTCGATCGGCGCGGCACCGCCTTTGGGAGAAGCCAGCGTCACCTCACAGCGCGCATCAAGGAAGGTGTAATAGGGCGCAGCAATTTCCTCAAGCCATGAGCCAGTAGCGTCGGGTGATTGACCCATACGGTCGGCGCTTGTGACAACAAATAAAATCCGGTGGGTTCGCATAATCGACATATCAACGTTCCTTTGTGGTGGTGAGCAGTGGGTTGGCAATCATGGGCTGTTTTGATTTAACGAAAGCAGCATCCAGCGCCGCGACGAGTTGTTGTTTCGTTCCAGTAAAATGATCATTCTCATAATTTCGGGAAAGCCCGTGCGGGTTTTTATCGTCAGCAAATGGCGAACCACCTAAATGGTTCACAAGCTCGTTGCATGCGTCTTCCGCCACATCGTGTTCCTCCTGAGCAAGAATTTCGTTTGCGGCTGTATCCATCGCCTCACTATATTTTCCCGTTACAGGGTCATTGGGCGAATGGAACATCGGCCAAAATCCTACCGTAAAGCGCGTGCCAGTTTTACTTACCTCAACGCCAAAATCAAAGTCTTGAGGTTGCTCGTACTTAAGGATGGTGCACAACGCACGAAGGACTTCTGCTTTTAGAGCTTCACACTCTGCAGCACCGCTCGGTTGAAGGTTATCTCTGGGTTTAGCGCGAGTCATTCTGCCGCGCATTATACGCTTCGCACCCGGCGCTGACTAGTGAAAAATGGCTATAATGCGGCCATTTGCGGGGCGCCCAGCCAGTAATAAATGCCCAGTGCGAAGGGCACAAAAATAAGAAAACCAAGGTTGCATATCAACAGCTTGCGACCTATCGAGAGGCCGGGAATCATCATCACCGGTACAATCACCAATAAAGTGCAACCGATGCAAAGGTAGAGGGCGAAGGCGGCAAATGGCATCATGCGTGAGGTCCTTTCGTGGGGCGCGTGGTGCGCCATAACACTGCCGCGCCCGCACCCAAAAGCATCAACGGAGCGAGCCATAACAGTAATGTTGATTCTTTCACGGGTGGGGTCATGAGGATGCTATCGCCATACGCGGCATGAAAACGCGCGAGGATTTCGCTGCTGCTTTCGCCCTTGGCCACGCGCTCGCGCACTTGGTCGCGCATCTGCGCGGCGAGGGTTGCGTTCGATTCTGCAATCGATTGCCCTGCACAGACCACACAACGCAGCTCATGGAACAATGCGCGCGCCGTATTCTCCTGCGCAGCATCGGCCAGCGGCTGGTCAATCGCCGTCGCCCAAGCGCTGCTCACCCATAACAGGCAGACGATAGCAATCAGTCTACTTCGCATTCGCTGCCTCATCGAGCAGGGTTTGAATGAGCGTGCCCATTTCGCCTTCGCGTAAGTCCGGCTTGAGTATGCCAACAAGGCGGTAGCGCATAACGCCCTTGTGGTCGATGACAAGCGTCTCGGGAATGCCGCGAATGCCCAGTGCAATGGTTGCGTCACCACGTGCATCAAGCCAAGTAGCATCAAACGGGTTGTTATATTTTTTAAGCCATGGGTTCAGTGTTTTTGGTGCGTCATTCCAGGCGATACCCTGCAACTGAATCGCCGGAAATTGCTTTTTGAGTGCGGCAAGCTCGGGCATTTCATCGGCGCAAGGGGTGCACCAGCTGGCGAAGAGATTCACCACCGTGACATGGCCCGTAAGCTTGCTCGCATCCCATGCGGTTTTATCATCCACACTGCGCACGGTGATGGTAGGCATCGGTTGGTTCACCTGCCCATGGCTGGTGCCGGAAGCACCATTTTTATTAAGCAGCATGACACCCAGTGCATAGACCGTGAGGGCAAAAATAATTAGGGGAAAACGGCGCATCATCACGCTTCTCCTTTGCGGGTTAAACTGGCGAGCATGGCAAGGCCACCGCCAACTGCAGCAAGCACAAAGCCAAGCCACACCCATTGCTGGCCGGGGGTGACATACATACGAAGGCCGAGGCTCGCGGTTTCATTCTGCTCGCGGTAGGTGGTTTCACCCAGCACCACATAGATATCCTTGAATAGCGTCGAGTGCAGCGCCGCTTCCGAGGTTTGCATGTTGCGAAGCTGGTAATAGCGCAGCTCGGGCGCGAGTGTCGTAATCACATGCCCCGCGCGGGATACTTCCACCACCGCACGGCGACGGGAATAGTTATGCTCCTGTGCCTTATCTGCCGCCACCAAGCGCAAGCGATACTCGCCCATCACCATCGGCGCATTCGCCGTGATCTTTGCGTCGTAGGTGTGTTTCAGGCTTGCCGTCAGCGTCATGCCCAAAATGAATATCGCAAAGCCCAGATGCGCAATCGCGCTACCAAGATGACGCACGCCAGCGTTCGATAAAAAGCGAATATTCGCCGCGCGCACGCGCTTCAGGTAAAGCATGCTGCCATAGGCTAGCCAGCCAACCATCGGCAGGCCGACCAGCATGAGTGCGCTTGCCGGGCGGGTGAGGGCAAGGGCGATGAGCATTCCCACCAGCGCCGCCGGGGCCAGCCGGTAGGCGAGATGTTTCAGCTGTTCGGGTGTTGTTTTGTCCCACGCCATGAGGGGCGCCAGCGCGGCAAGCAGGGGCAGCGGCAGCATCAGCGGCATGAAGCTTTGTTCAAAATAGCTCGGCCCAATCGAGATGCCGGGCAGGGATAGCAGTTCGAGAGCGAGCGGGTAGAGAATGGCAACCAGCACCACTGCCGCGGCCACCACCAGCAGCAAGTTGTTGATCAGAATGAACCCACTGCGCGAGAGTAGGGCGACAGGCTTAGTTGGCTTCATTTCCGCAAAGCCATAGACCAGCAACGCGCCACCGCTGACGGCGACAATATAGGCCAGAATGAACAGGCCGCGTGTGGGGTCGCTGGCGAAGGAATGCACGCTCGTGATCAGCCCCGAGCGCACGATGAACGTGCCAATCAGTGATAGGGTAAAGGCCAAGATCGCCAGCAGCGCCACCCAGCGCGCCAATTGGCCGCGGCGCTCCAGCACACGGTTGCTATGAATGAGTGCGGTGCCCACGAGCCACGGCAGCAGCGACACATTCTCGACCGGATCCCAGAACCACCAACCGCCCCAGCCCAGCTCGCGGTAAGCCCACCAACTGCCCGCCGCGATGCCAAGCGTGAGGAACATCCATGGCAGTAAAATCCATGGCTGCACCGTGCGCGCCCAATGGCTATCAAGGCGCTTGAGCAACATACCCGCAATCGCATAGGCGAACACCACCCCAAAACCAACATAGCCCACATAAAGCGTGGGGGGGTGGAAGGCGAGGCCAATATCCTGCAAAATCGGGTTCAGATCTTCGCCATCGAGCGGCACCGGGAAAATGCGCGTAAAGGGGTTCGAGGTGAACAGAATGAATGCCAGAAAGCCCGCGTTCATGAGCCCTAGAATCGCCAGCGTGATGGATTTCAGTTCCCGGTCATGGGTTTTGAGGAATGCCACCAGAAACCCACAGCCAGCCAGCACCCACATCCAAAGCAGCATGCTGCCTTCGTGGTTACCCCATGCGCCGACAATTTTATAGAGCAGTGGTTTACTGCTATGCGAGTTTTCCACGACCGTGAGGAGCGAAAAATCCGAGATGGTATAGGCATAAATCAAGGCGGCAAAGGCAGTGCTCACCAACATCACGGTGGCGGTGGCGCACAGTTTAGTGAGATGTAGCAGAGGGTAGGGCCGCGCCAGACGATGCAATAAGGGCACAGCGGCTTGCACTCCGCTCATCAAGAGTGCCAATACAAGGCAAAGTAATCCAAGTTCAGCGATCATGGTGTGGGCTTTCCGTAGCCATCACCCTCACGCCAGCGGCCCGAGGCTTTGAGTGCGTCTTTCACCGCACTTGGCATGTAGCCTTCGTCATGCTTGGCCAGAATTGTCTGTGCCTCAAGCGTACCACCCTTGTTCAGGCTGCCTTGGGCCACCACCCCCTGGCCGTCACGAAACAGGCTTGGCACCAGCCCATGATAGGTCACCTTCACCTCATGCGCGAGGTCCGTAATCGTAAACGCGATGCCGCCGTCACGCAGGTTTTTTACACTGCCTTTTTTCACCAGCCCACCGATACGAACTGCGCGCGATGCATCGAATTCAGGGGTTGCTTGCTTTGCTATCAATTGGCTTGGCGTGTAAAAGTAAATAATAGTATCGCTCAGTGCGCTCAGCATCAGCGCGGCGGAAAGGCCCATCACGATGAGGCTGCCGAGCACAAACATCAAACGCGAATGCTTAGCCTTCATGGCGTTTATTTCTCATCGAGCGCACGCTTCACCGCGCGAGCACTTTTCCAAGTGGCAAGGCACAATGCGCCAATCAACACGAAGGTCACGGCGTAGGCGCTCACAATAAAATCTTCCAGCTGCATGGCCGTGGTTTATCGCAAGCGACGGGGCAAGCGCCAGAAAAAACGCCACAGTGAAGACATTAAAACTACTTAAGGCGTAAATGACCACGATTTTACTTGCGCTTACTTCGTGATATACGTCTAGATTAGCAATGCTTATTAACACGCGCCAATAATTGGCATGGTGAGGAATGACCGCATCTGACGCATCCGAAGGCGATTTCCTTTCGCAGACCCGCAGTGCAACACCCCCTGCGCCCGCGCCTTCGCCCGCGCCTGCCCCGATGCCCGCTGAAGTTGCCACGGTTGTATCGATTGCGCCGCAGCCTGTTCCCCAACCCGCCATGCACATGGATAGCCCCGGCGAAAGTGGGCTTGGCAAAAAACCAGCCGAGGCTAAGCCAGTGCGTATTGGGGAAAAGCTCATCGGCCTTGGGTTGATTTCAAAAGATCAGCTAGAGATTGCGCTGCGTGAGCAGGCAAAATCGAAAAAACTGCTGGGCTCCATCCTGATCTCGATGAATTTCATTACCGAGTCGGCGCTTGGTGAGGTATTGGCGGAAAGCTCGGGCTCCGAGCGGTTTGATGCCAAATCCACCGTCCTTGATACCAACCTGCTGGCCCTCGTTCCGCGCGAGGTGTGTGTGCGCAACAAGGTCATTCCAGTCGAGCTGGCGGATGGCACGGTGAAGCTCGCGATGGTCGATGTGTATAACGTGCTCGCCATCGATCAGGTGCGCCGGCACCTTGATAAGTCGATCAAGATTATCCCCATCTATTCGACTGAAACTGAAATCAACGAGCTGATTGAGCGCTATTACAACTACGACCTGTCCATCGACGGTGTATTGCGCGAGATTGAGACCGGGATACGCGATAAAACCCAGCTCGACGGCCGCGAAGAGGGGTATGTGAACCCGACGGTGCGCCTCGTGAACGCCCTTCTGGTCGATGCCATTAAGCAAGGCTGCTCGGATATCCACTTCGAGCCGGAAGGTTCCTTCCTGCGCTTGCGCTACCGCATCGATGGCGCGTTGCAACAGATTCGTAGCTTCCACCGCGATTATTGGCCCGCCATTCTCGTGCGTCTTAAAATCATGTCGGGAATGAACATCGCCGAAACCCGCAGCGCGCAGGATGGCCGTATCAGCATGGTGGCGCTTGGCCGTGAAGTCGATTTTCGTGTGGCCACCCAGCCTACGGTTCATGGTGAGAATGTGGTCTTGCGTATTCTCGATAAATCCAAATCGCTTGTACCCATCGAAAATCTAGGTTTTTCTGAGCATAACATCGAACTGATGAAGCGCTGCTTGAAGCGCCCTGAGGGGATTATTGTGGTCACCGGGCCGACCGGTTCGGGTAAAACCACGACACTGTATTCTATTCTTGGCTACATCAACTCGATTGATGTGAACATCATGACCCTTGAGGACCCGGTGGAGTATCAGCTGCCGCTGATTCGCCAGACCAACGTGCGCGAGGGGGTCATCGATTTCCAATCGGGGATTAAATCACTGATGCGGCAAGATCCCGACATCATCTTCCTGGGGGAGGTGCGTGACGAGGAAACCGCGGTCATGGCCGTGCGCGCCGCACTCACTGGCCACCAGGTATTTACCACCTTGCACACGAACGATGCGCTCGGTACGATTCCACGTCTGGGGGATATTGGCGTGCCACCGCATTTGCTTGCAGGCTCACTGATTTGCACCATGGCGCAGCGTTTGGCGCGCAAACTCTGCATGTCGTGCCGCCGGCCACGCCTGGCCAATGAAGAAGAAACCCGCCTGATGCGCATGGACCCCGCGAATCCGCCCACGATTCATGAAGCGGTGGGCTGCGAGAAATGCGGCTTCAAAGGCTACAAAGGGCGGATGGGTCTGCACGAGATTTTGCGGATTGATCACGGCATGGACGAGTTGATCGCCACTAAAGCTACTCGCAACCAGATGCTCGAGTATGCATTGCAGAATGGATTCGTGCCAATGGTGCAAGATGGCATCATGAAAGTGCTTGCGGGAATGATAGATATCCCCGAGCTGATTAATACGGTAGACCTCACCGACCGTTTGTAATAGCGTGATTGCCATGATTCGCAACCGGGCGGTGATTGCCTGTTTTACGGAAGTGGTATGACCCAGTTTACCTACAGCGCACTGAATGAGCGTGGTCGTAAGATTCGCGGCTCCATCGTGGCTGAAAATGAAATCGATCTTGAGGCGCGTCTCAAAGAAGTCGGGCTCGACCTCATCACTTACCGCGAGCAGAAGCGCAAAAAAACCAAAGGTGCGCGCATCAAAATCAAGGATATGATTATTTTGTGTTTGCATCTTGAGCAGCTCAGTCGGGCAGGGGTGCCAATCCACGAAGCGATTGCTGATGTGCGCGACTCGACCGAGTCTACCAAAATGCGCGACATCATGACCGACGTGCTTGAGAAGGTAAAAAACGGCAGCTCATTCTCTGCGGCGCTTGGTGCTTATCCGCGTGTGTTCAGTGATGTCTTTGTTGGGCTGGTTGCGGCGGGGGAAAAGAACGGTAACCTGACCGACGCCTTCGTGAACATCGCGAACCACATGAAATGGACCGGCGATCTGCGCCGTAAAGTAAAAAAGGCCGTTACCTATCCTGTCGTCCTGCTTGTCGTGATGTCGGCGGTGATTGCGATCCTGATGGTGGCGGTGGTGCCCAAGCTGCTCAAATTCATCACCGAGCAAGGGTTCAAGATTCCAATTCACACCCGTGCGCTGATTTACACATCTGAGGCATTCCAGAATCACTGGTATCTGATTTTTGGTATTCCGATTGGTCTGTTCATCCTTACGCTGACCCTCTATCGTGCCTCTGAGGCGTTCGCCTACAAGATGGATTCTATTTTCCTAAAGCTGCCAGCGATCGGCAACACCCTGCGCAAAATCGACCTGGCGCGCTTCACGCACTTCTTCTCCATCATGTTCAAAAGCGGCATCAACATCCCCGAGGCGCTGCTCACCGGTCGCGATGTGGTCAAGAACCGCGTCATCAAGGAATCGGTCGATGTGGTGCATCGTAGTATTGTGGAGGGGAATAATCTCACCTCGTCATTGCGTATTTCAAATCAATTTCCTACCATGGTGATTCGCATGTTCAAGGTGGGGGAGGATTCGGGTAACATGGGCGATGCCATGAGTAACATCAAATTCTTCTACGACCGCGAAGTGAATGACTCCGTCGTTGCGCTGGTC
>CAZOFC010000013.1:0-22102 GCA_964578965.1 uncultured Azospirillum sp. | reverse complement strand
CATTGAGTGCCGCAAGAATGGTCTGGTGATGCTGCTTAACGAGCCTACCTGTAGTGCCAGCGCCCATTTCGAGGTAGATTTCACTCGCGCGGCCACGATCGAAATACATCCCCTCAAGCGTCGCCTTACCAATCATCGGCGCACATAATTCTTCCATTCGGCGACGCACGCGGGGGTCTTTCATCGCGTAGCCTGTTTCCTCGCGCGAGCCAAGCGCCGCAACCGGTGCATGACCATTGTCCGCGGTTACCCCTTCAATCATCCAGCGTTCATCGTGCCGTTTGCCTTCGTAATTACTATGCGCTGAAATCTGGTCGGACGTGCTGTTGAATGCCACGCGCCGCGCACCTGCGGCAATCTGGTCGTCGGTGAGGCCAAACTCCACCGCCGCCATCGCCCAAGTCGGAATCTGCTGAATAATTTTTCTCGCCTCGTAAATGCCATCCTTACTGATCGGCTGCATCTGCGCGTCCTGCTCGCAGTAAAAAATATCCTGCCCATCCTTATTTTTTGCCAGCAATTCATGCGGCAGTAAGCGCGGCCCGGCAGTACTCACCACCTCGCCCGCTTTGCTGTAGCCCTCAAGCATGACATGTTGGGCAACCCGCGCCGCATCCGGCCTCAATTCCTTGGGAGCATTGTCGTTAGCTGATGCTTCAGCGAGCGGCTTACTCTTGGCTGCAAGGATGCGTTTGGGTTCTTGCGCCATCCATGCCAACATCAGGTGATTGATGGCCCACGAACCCGGCGATGCTTCCTTAAATTGGTCGGGCTTGCCCGATTTCTCATTTGCTTTCAGTTCATTCATGCGGCGCAACAGTGCCGCACCATTCAGCCACGGGTTTTCGCGCACATCACAACGAAAAAGTACCAATGTTTGATCAGGCGCGACACCAAGGTCAGGGCGATTCACATCCACCTTAGCGAATTTTGTTTTGTTCTGGGTCGCCTCGCTGATCGTGCGCTCGATGCCATGCGTAATTTGTGTCACATCCTTCAGCGTCTCGCCGCTGGCATGGCTTGCGGTGATGACTACATGCGGCATCTGCTCGGCAGCTTTACCGGTCACCGGGTCAGGTGGCGGAAATAAGGCCAGCAGTTGCTCCTCGCTGACAGGCACGATATTACCGTGAATGTCCTCGGCGAGGAAATGGTGGTTATATGGCTCGCCAAAAAGCTCTGCATCCACCACCGGAAGGCCGAGCGCTCTGCGTGAGCGTTTAATTGCTTCGATCTGCTGACCCACGGCTTCAAAAATATCGGCCATGGTTTCGCTGCGCATCATGGCCTGCGTTTTTGGATTCTTTAAATACGCATCAAGCTCGGCACGAAAGGCCAGCGGCGTTGCCTGCGCAATCTGCTCGGCGAGCCCCTTAGCAAACACATAGCTTGCGCCGCCGAGGTGATGCTCATCCCAACGGAAGCCTACAATCTTTCTCCAGTTTTCGAAATAGCTCTGCCAAAATCCACGCACACCCCAAGGGTCAAACAGCGGTGATGCGCCAACACCCACCAGCTGGGCCGTTTGCGGTGTAGGCGTGCCACTGATAGGGCCATTGGAATCATCGTTAGGGCGCGTCATGTGACAATCAATCGTTGCGTGTTGTGTTGGTCAAAATAGTTTATGGAAATTAACCAGTTTCACTATCCACAAAAACATCACTCGTTTCAAAGCAATTCCATGCTGCAGCGCAGAAATAGGGGTAATCTTCATGAATCTGTCATAATCATCCGAATGACTCAGGATGAGTCTGCTGGAAATGATTGCAAATCAGTAAGGTTGGAATAAAAGCAGCAGCACGATTTACACCCACCCGAATAGCCTCAAGAAATCACCTACATATGCCGTCCCTTCGTCGCATTCTGATTGTTTTTGGCACCCGGCCTGAGGCCATTAAAATGGCCCCGGTAGTGAAGGCTTTGTCGCGTCATCCACAGTTTGAAGTGAAGGTCTGCGTGACGGCGCAACACCGGCAGATGCTCGATCAAGTACTTTCACTGTTTAACATCACACCGGATTTTGACCTGAATCTGATGAAACCCGGGCAGGATTTATCCGACATCACCGCCAATGTGATTCTAGGCATACGCGATGTGTTCGCGCAGTGGCGGCCCGATATGGTGCTGGTGCATGGCGACACCACCACCACCCTCGCTGCGTCACTCGCTGCCTATTATGCGAAAATTGCCATCGGCCATGTCGAGGCGGGCTTACGCACCCACAACCGCTATTCACCATGGCCCGAGGAAGCGAACCGTACCTTAACGGGCGCGCTCGCCAATGTGCATTTTGCTCCGACCACCGCCGCGCGCGACAACCTGCTGCGTGAGGGTATTGCTGCCGAAACAATTCATGTCACCGGCAACAGCGTGATCGATGCGCTGCTTGGTACCGTTCAAAAAATCGAGTCCGAGGATGGCTTAAAATCATCGCTCGAAACACAATTCGCTTTTCTCAACCCTACAAAAAAACTTGTGCTGGTCACCGGTCACCGCCGCGAGAATTTTGGCGATGGCTTCGAGCGCATCTGCAAGGCGCTGCTTGCGATTGCCGCACGTGGGGATGTGGAAATATTATACCCCGTGCACCTCAACCCCAATGTGCAGGAGCCAGTGCAACGGCTGCTATCACAAAACTCGAGCATTCACCTCATTGCGCCGCAGGAATATCTTGCTTTTGTCTATCTCATGCATCGGGCGCATCTCATCATCACCGATTCTGGTGGCATTCAGGAAGAAGCACCCTCGCTGGGCAAGCCGGTGCTCGTCATCCGCGATACGACCGAGCGCCCGGAAGCGGTTGCCGCTGGCACCGTTAAATTAGTCGGCACGGATGAAAAAGTCATCGTAAGCGCGGCTAGCCACTTGCTTGATGATGAGTCGGCCTATGCCGCTATGGCGCAGGCACACAACCCCTATGGCGACGGCAACACCGCGCCGCGCATCGCTGCGATTCTTGAAGGAATGACCGCATGAAAAAACAGACAAAAACCATTTCCGTAATTGGTCTGGGCTATATTGGCCTGCCCACTGCCGCAGTCCTCGCCAGCCGTGGCATTCAGGTGCATGGGGTGGATGTGAATGCAAACACCGTCGCCACTATCAACAGCGGGCGGATCCATATTGTTGAGCCTGAACTCGATATTCTGGTCCATGCAGCGGTGCAGACCGGTAACCTCAAAGCCAGCACCACGCCAAGCGCGGCGGAAGTTTTCCTGATTGCTGTGCCAACCCCATTTCAGGAAAATTACGCGCCGGATTTAAGCTATGTGAAGGCCGCAGCGCTCGCCATCGCCCCGGTGCTCGCGAAGGGCAACCTCGTCATTCTAGAATCAACCTCGCCAGTGGGCACCACCGAGCAAATGGCCGCATGGCTTGCCGAAGCACGGCCTGACCTGAGCTTCCCCCAAACCGCGGGGGATGATGCGGATATCAACATCGCCTATTGCCCCGAGCGTGTGCTGCCCGGCCGCGTGATTCATGAACTAGTGATGAACGACCGCGTGATCGGCGGCATGAGCGCAACCTGCGCCGCCCGCGCCAAAGCGCTCTATCAGCTGTTCGTGCAGGGTGAATGTATTACCACCAGCGCCCGCACCGCCGAGATGTGCAAGCTCACCGAGAATGCCTTTCGCATGGTGAACATCGCCTTTGCCAACGAACTATCGATGGTGTGCGACACCCTTAACATCGATGTCTGGGAGTTGATTCGCCTCGCAAACCGCCACCCGCGCGTGAATGTGCTGCAGCCCGGCCCCGGTGTCGGCGGCCACTGCATTGCGGTGGACCCATGGTTTATCGTCCACTCCGCACGCGAGGTGACACCACTCATTCAGGCAGCCAGCGAGGTGAACTTGCAAAAACCCCATTGGGTCATCCGTCAGGTTGAGGCCATGGTTGCCACCTTCAGCAAGCCCGTGGTCACGGTGGCTTGCCTTGGCGTGGCCTTTAAAGCGGATATTGATGATCTGCGCGAGAGCCCCTCGCTTGAGATTGTGGAGCACCTTGCGAAAAATCCCAAACTCACGCTTATCGTCAATGAGCCGAATGTGGAGCAACTGCCCGCGCACGTGACCGCCCTTGGCGTGACACTGGCCCCGCTTGAAGCAGCGCTAACGCGTGCCGACATAGTGCTCTTGCTAGTTGATCACGCGCCTTACAAAAAAATGGATTGGTCAACCGTGCGTGTACCGGTGATTGACACCAAAGGCGTTAGCGGAATACGCGCAGCTACATGCTAAATCTCCTCGTACAGATTACCACACTGGCCAATGCTTTGCTGTTTAGCTTTCTCGCACCAGCAGCGTATGGGCTGGCACTTTATGGCGAATTCATTGGTCTGAATGCGGTGGTGTTTCTGTTACACCGCGCGTTTGGGATCATTAGCGAACCCCTGATCCGATTCGCTGGCGCGGGTAAACTCATCTACAGCGTTCTCCTGCTCAGCTTGTTTACATTTGTCGGGTTTCTTGCCTTGCATTTTTTGACGTCTGTTGGCTCGCCTCTCCTGCTGTTTAGCATGCTGCTCAGCGCCAGCGTGCTTCTGGTGCTGCAAGGCCTGCGTTTACGCCGCGCTTATATTTTATTTGTATCGCTTGCTGCATTGTTGCTCGCAGTACTCACCGCATGGTCCTACACCCATGATTTATCGATCTCGCTCGAACGGGTGATGGAAATCAGCGTACTTATCCCTGCGTGTGTTTGGCTGGTGGTTGCCGTGCGCGCGAGCGATGAGTGCCCAAGCCTGAAGGAACTTCAGGCACTGCTATCGCAACTGGCGAAACAAATTCCCCAATTGCTTACCGTCACCGCAGTGATGAACCTGCTCACCGCTGCCTTGCCTGTGTATCTTGCGCGGGTGCTGGTGCCCTATGATTTGGGGCTTTACCGCGTGGCCACCTCGGTCATCCAATCCGCCACCAGTGTTTTTCCCGTCAGCACGGCTGCCGTCATTGCCCGCTTCACCACTCATGCGCAAGGCAAACGCCTCTATCGAACCTTACGCTCGTTCGCGACACTCTATTTCAGCATCATTGCCACGGGCCTCATCCTGCTTGCCTATCTGGCTCCCACACTCACCCCTTACCTTATGCTATGCGCCAGCATCCCTGTTTATTACCGTGCGGTGCTCGATGAACGCCACCTCATTGCCGCCAACCGCAGCCTGTGGCTCATGGCCATCAACATCACGGTCGTACTGATTGGCTTAGGCTCCCTCTTCCTGATCCATACGCTTGAAAACGCCATGCTGTATTATGCCTGTATCATCACTGCCTATGCTGGCTTAATGCAGCTCTTGCGCAAAAATATCCTTGCCCAACTGCCCAGCCTGCTGATGATTATGGCCTGCCCATTCGCAGTATTTCTGATGAGCCGCGAGCCTGCGTTTGGCCTTTTCTATCTCGCCCTGTTAGTGCTAGTGGAATGGATGCAAGACCGCCCGACACGCGCTGACCTAGTCTGGCTATGGAGAGAAATGTGAAAGCAATGCATTTATACCGCATAGGGAATTGGTGCCACCGGCGCCGTATTCCGTTCGTGCCAAAACTCATGCGCAATGCGATATATTTTATTTTTCATGCCTATATTCCATCCACAGCTAGCATTGGCGAGGGTACGGTGTTTGGTTATCGTGGACTAGGCCAGGTCATTCACAGTAACGCGATTATCGGCAAACGCTGCATGATTGGCCACCGCGTCACGATTGGCACAGCGGTTGGTTACGTATCATCAACACCCATGCCCTGCCCTCAGATTGGCGATGATTGCTATCTAGGTGCCGATGCAAAAATCCTAGGTGGTATCAAGATTGGCAATCGCTGCACAATCGGAGCAGGGTCGATAGTGCTTCAGGATTTACCCGATGGCGCAATTGCGGTTGGCAGCCCGGCGCGCATCGTGGGCCAAAACCCGTCTGACTACTTGGCGCTGCGACCATGAACCAAGCATTCCTGCTACGCACCTGCATTGCCGCAGCGCTCATTTCGAGCGTTCTTTTTCTTGTTTTTAATGTACTGCGCCTGACATTTGTATTCAACATCGCACATAGCTTCTTGATTCTTAATATGCTTGCAGCGGCAGGCATTGCATCGATTGGCTTATGGCAATGGCGAAAGCTCAGCATCACGCGCCTTGAGTGGCTGATAATGGGTGCATTGCTGCTCAGCATCGTGTTTGCGGACTATACGGGGCGGCAGAGCGCCAATATTTTGATTGATGTTGCAAGGCCTGTGCTGTTCTTCGCGGTCATCATCACCCTACGTCACTGTCTGGATTGGTCGGCGTTCAGCCACAGCCAGCACATCCTCAAACTACTGGGGGGTATCGTTGCAGCGACGAGCATTGCTGTAGTTGGTTGTACCGCCGTTGATCGTTTTGTTCTAGCCATTTACCCTGCCTATAGCAGCATTGATTCGGTGCTTGGCCTTGGCTGGCTTGTCGCCACAACTGGTGCAGCCCCGCCCCTGCTCTTTTTGATGATTCTTGTCATATCCGGCAAGCGGGCCGTATATCTCGCGGCGGGCTTTGCTATGCTATTAGTTTATCGAAAGCAGCCGAAACAAATCCTCATGGTCGTGCTCATTGTGGCAGTTGCCTCAAGCGCCAGTTTTTTGCGTGCTGTTCAATATGCAACGCCTCATAATGCACCAAGCGCAACGCCGTTGGACAGGCCATCGCAGAGGAAAGATGCTCAGGTCGTGAAAGATGCTCGAGTCGTGAAAGATGCTCGGGTCGTGGAATATTACAGTGGCGGGCGGCTCGATGAAATCCGTGATGCAATCCGCGCAGTTCCAAGTTACCGTTACTACATCACCGGCATGGGGCCGGGCTTTGCGTATCCATCGCAATTCTTTGCGCCACAAGGTTTTTTTCACCGCAATTTGCATTTCACCCCTCTCTCACTCATCATTTACTACGGGCTCATTTTTTCAGTTCTGTTTGCCATTTACGTCGCGCGCATGTTGCCTGCTGCCTGGCGCACCTTGAACGATAAGACCAACCCAGTAGGCATGAGCTATGCGATGTATTTCTTCGCCTCCCTGCCCTTTGCGCTGACGGAATACAGCATCTTTGCCTATGCAAATTTCGCCATTGCCTGCGGCCTCATCGCTGCCTTCGAAAAAAAGCACGCCAGCTAAAGATTTTTTGCTTCTGTCATGCCAAACTTGATTTGGCATCCAGCGCACAACGTGCAAAGAAATAACTGGATACCAGCGTTCGCTGGTATGACAACTATGTCTGATTGAGTTGTAACATTCTAATTTGGAAATCTAACCCATGTGCGGATTATTTGGCGCAGTGATTCAAAAAAATTCTGCGGCGCGTGCGGGCCTCTCGCAGCGCGTGGCAGCGGCGCATGCGGTGCAGGCCCATCGTGGGCCGGATATGCATGGCGAGCAGCAGTTCGAGCTTGATGGCTGCACCGTGGTGCTCGCCCATCAGCGCCTGTCGATCCTTGATTTATCGGAACATGGCCGCCAGCCGATGGCCTCGCATGCCGGGCAGCAGCACATCATCTATAACGGCGAGATTTATAACTACCGCGAAATGGCAACGGCACACGGCTACACCAACCTCACCAGCAGCAGCGACACGGAGGTCATTCTCGAGCGATTGAGCCAAAGTGATAACGCCGCTGATGCGTTTGGCGAATTTAACGGCATGTGGGCCATCGCCCTGCTCGATGCGCAAAAGCAAACCCTTACCCTCTCGCGTGATCGGGCGGGCATCAAACCGCTCTATTACACACTCCAAAACGGCGACCTTTATTTCGCCTCCGAGATAAAAACGCTGCTGGTGCTCAGTGGTCTGAAGTTCCCCATCAACCGCGCGACTGTAGCACGCTATATCGAGCAATCGCTACAGGATGATACGAACGAGACGTTTTTTGATGGCATCGCGGCCCTGCCTGCCGGAAGCTTTGCGACACTCAACCTTGCGCAGCCTGTCACGGCCATCCACCCCATCTCCTACTGGGACCCGTTCACCGCGATAGCAAATTACGATTACAGCACGCCTGAAAAAACCTTCCGCGAATTGTTTGAAAGCGCGGTGCGCCTGCGCCTAAGGTCGGATGTGCCGGTGGGTGTGACCCTCTCCGGTGGGCTTGATTCATCGCTCATCACCCATGCGATGCGGGCCGAGCTTGGCCATAGCAATTTCACGGTGCTTTCCGCCGTCGCCCCCGGCCAAGCCGAGGATGAATCAAAATACATCGACATCATGCGCGATGCCTATGGCTTGAAGGTAACCAAAATTCCCATGGATTGGAAACCCGAGGATGCGCTGGCACTGCTTGCCAAGGCAACATGCTGCAACGATAGCCCGCTTGGCAGTTTCTCGAATGTGGCGTTTTATTTGCTTATGCACGCCGCCCACACCCACGAGGTGAAAGTGATCCTCAGTGGCCAGGGGGCGGATGAAATGCTTTGTGGCTATAAAAAATTCGTTGGATTCTATGCCAAACATCTCATTACCCAGAAGCGCTATCTTCGTGCCGCGTTCATGCTGCTGGGCTTTGTGCTTAATGGCACCGTACTTAAGCAATTCAGCCTTGCTGAAGCCAAACGCTATTTCAGCAAAACACGCGGCGATTCGCTGCTGACCGCGGAAACACTTAATCAGTTCACGCGCGCACCGATTGCAAGCATCGGCAGCAGCCTTGGCAATCGCCAGTGGCTTGATTACCGGAAATTCTCGGTGCCTTTTCTCACGCATTATGAAGACCGGATGTCGATGGCGTTCGGGCGCGAAATTCGCCTGCCCTACCTTGATTACCGCTTGGTCGAGTTTTTGTTGAACGCGCCAGATTCACTCAAAATCCGCCATGGCTGGACCAAATGGCTCATGCGCAGTGCTTACTCAAGCGCTCTGCCCAAAGCCATCATCTGGCGTAAGGATAAACAAGGCTTCGTGAATCCCCAAGCGCAATGGCTGCGCAACGAGCTGCGGCCGGAAATTGAGGCGCGCTTTGGTGAGGGCGCACGCATCTATCGCTATGGGTTGATTGATAAGGACAAGTTGCAGCAACGCTATCGCGACTATTGCGCAGGCAAATCCGGCATCTGGTATCGCGAGATATTCGCGCCCCTCGCACTTGATGTGTGGCTCGAACAGTTTGAACCCTATATCGCGCCATGAACAAGCTCTCACGCATCACCGCCACCATAAAACTCATCCCGCGCCTTGGGGTGTGTAATGTGCTCGCCGTCGCGTATTACCGCTATCAATGGCGCAGAGGCGCGCTTGAGAAAAAGCTACCGGCAAGAAAGGTGAGGGGAATCAGACGTTTCTTTGAAGCAGAAAGTCCGCGTGAAGCTTTGCTTATTAACGCAGAACTTGCGGCCGCAATCACAATGCGTGCGGATAAAATTTGTGAGGGAAAATTCCTGCGCTTTGCTGAGACTGAGATGGATGAGGGCGAGCATCCGAACTGGCACAAAGGCGTTTATGCCCAAACCGCGCAGCTGCATTTCACACACTGTGCCATTAACGCCGTTGCCGGAGAAGATGTAAAACTGACCTGGGATCTCTCGCGCATGCAATGGGCGCCGCGCCTCGCCCTTGCTGCCTGTATTACAACCGGTGAAGCACGCAACCGTTACCTTCAGCGCCTCAATCAACTCATGCATGATTGGTCGGCCAAGAATCCGTATCAAACCGGCGTCAACTGGGCCTGCAGCCAGGAAGTCGCCGTGCGTGGCATGCACCTGATGGTGAGCCATCATCTACTAAGTACCCATCTGGGCATGCCCACAAGCTCACGCCTAAGCGAACTGCTCGCGCAAAGCTGGCAACGTGTTTTTGCCGTTCGCGGTTATGCGCGCGCACAACAGAACAATCACAGCCTTACGGAACATCTTTTTCTGATTTACGCCGCTGAATTTTTGGCCCGTGCAGGGGTTCAGGTTGCCCCGACACGCACCCTTGAAAAGCTGCGTAAAGGGCTCACCCCCCTCATCGATTCATTGATCACGGAGGATGGCGGCAGCGCGCTGTATTCAAGCAATTACCACCGTGTGTTTTGCGATGTGCTAAGCTACGCCAAGCTGTTGGATGATAGTTTTGCGCTTGGCCTGTTCAACCACCCGCGTATTCAGCTCAAATCACGCGCGGCCTATGATTTGCTGAACGCGCTGATCGAGCCAGTCTCGGGCCAAATGCCCATGTTTGGCAACAACGATGGCTCGCTGCATTGTTTACAATATAGCGCGTTTGAAAGGGCGGAACCTTCACTTCTGTTCATGGCCGCCCTGTTTGGATTTGAAGCTCCGACACGCGCAAGGCGGCAGGAAGACACTGTCTGGCTTTTTGGCTACCCGGTGAAATACACACCCAGCGAGGCCGTCTCACATGGCCTGCAGCATTTTGATGCCTTTGGCCTTAGCATCTATAGCTACGGCTCAATCCGCGCTTATGTAAAATACCCGCGCAATCGTTATCGCCCTGCCCAATGCGATTTTGGGCATTTCGACCTATGGGTGAACGGTAAAAATATCCTGCATGATGGCGGCACTTACAGCTATAACCCGCCAACCGAGGCTGTGTGCATGGATTTAGCGGAAATGCATGCCCACAACACCGCAGCACCAACAGCACTTCCCACCATTTGTAAGCTCTCAGCGTTCTTATATGCAATCTGGCCGAATACAGTGGCTAACAGCAGTGGGGATAGCCTCTCGCTAGGCATCGCACTACCGCGCCAAACGCTTCTTACCCGGCACATCACCTTCAGCCAAACCTCCATCACTTTAACGGATCACATCGCCACACCAGGCGCATGGGAGGTCAATTTTCATGGCGATGTGTATGCAGTGGGCAGCACATCCGCTACGCTAGGTAATGGCGTTACCTTGGGATGCTCGAATGCCGCCACACTGCGGGCTAACGAGAGCAGTTATGCCCCGAATTATCATCGCCTTGCGGCGACAAAACGGCTAACAGTTACACCGCGAGATATGAATCGTCCCGTTATCACCACTATTAGCATAGAGTCATAGCCATGCGCATCCTTTACATTCACCAGCATTTTTCAACCCCGGCAGGTTCAGTCGGCATTCGCTCTTATGAAATGGCGCGTCGGCTGGTGGCGCGGGGCCACGAAGTAGTCATGGTCTGCGGCAGCTATAAGGGTGCTGTAACTGGCCTTGCGCAGCCGTTTGTGAATGGTCAGCGGCGTGGACTCGTCGATGGCATTGAGGTGATTGAAATCGACGTGCCCTATGCCAATGCGCTGGGCTTCATGGCGCGCATCAACATCTTCTTGCGCTTTGCATGGCGCGCCTGCCTGCTAGCGCTGCGTGAACGCTACGACCTCATCTTCACCACCACCACCCCGCTCACGGTTGCCATTCCCGGCATTCTCGCTCGCTGGCTGCGCGGCAAACGCTTCGTGTTCGAGGTGCGCGACCTATGGCCCGAACTGCCCAAAGCCATGGGCGTTATCAAAAACCCTATCATGCTTGCCGCTATGAGTGTGCTCGAATGGGCCGCCTACCGTTCCGCACACCGCCTGATTGGGCTGGCCCCCGGCATGGTCGATGGCATTGCACGGCGCGGCATTGCACGTGAACGTATCACTATGATCCCCAACGGCTGCGACATTTCACTGTTCGATAGCGCGGAGGCAGCTTGGCGGCCCGAAGGCATTCCGCCAGATGCGATGCTTGCCACCTTTGCTGGCGCGCATGGTATGGCCAATGGCCTAAGTGCGGTGCTTGATGCGGCGGCAGAGCTGAAACGTCGTGGTAGAAGCGATATTTACCTGCTGCTGATTGGTGATGGAAAGTTGAAACCCGCCTTGCAGGAGCGCACGAAAAATGAAGGCCTTTCGAATGTCATCTTCCACTCGCCTGTGCCCAAAGCGCGCCTGAGTGGGCTGATGAAAGCAACCGATATCGGTCTGCAAATCCTAGCGAATGTGCCAGCGTTTTACCACGGCACCAGCCCCAATAAATTCTTCGATTACCTGGCCGCTGGCGTGCCAGTGCTCGTGAATTACCCCGGCTGGGTGGCAAACCTTGTAGAAGAAAATGACTGCGGCTTCGCCGTTGCCCCCGAGGATGCGCGCAGCTTCGCCGATGCGTTAGAGAAAGCCGCCGACAACCGCAGCGACCTTGCCGCCATGCGCCCAAAATCGCTCGCACTGGCTCAGCAATTTGACCGCAGCAAACTGGCCAATCAATTTGTCGATTGGCTCGAAGGGCTAACGCAGGAATAAAGTGCTATGAGCATCCCCTCTTTCAACTACGCTAATCCATTTCGATATATATGCCGCTCAGTAATGAATGGCATTCTGTTTAGCGTGATGTTTGTGGCGCTTTGCGCCTGCTCACTCTTCATGCCGGAAGAAATTAATGCCATGCAAGAGCGCACACAGACAGCGGCCGCTCTCATTGAAAAAGAGCACCCCGCCTGGTTCCATCATTACGAGAACGATGGCCGCGCGATGCATTACGTAGAAGTGAAGGACGATAAAGCAAAACCACTTGTGATTCTCATTCATGGCTCGCCCGGTAATTGGCGCGGCTGGACGGATTATCTCACCGATAGCAGCCTTACGTCAAAAGCCCATCTTATCGCCGTGGATCGGCCCGGTTTTGGCAAATCCGACCCGGGCAAGGCTGAGCGTTCCCTCGCCCAGCAAAGCAAGAATCTAGCTCCATTGCTTTCACGCGCAGCGAAGGGGCAGCGCATTATTCTGGTGGGGCATTCCTACGGTGGCCCGCTTGCGGTCCGCTTGGCGATGGATAATCCCCATAAGGTTACAGACCTGATTTTGCTTGCTGGCTCCATCGACCCCGCTTTGGAGGAAACCAAGTGGTACCAGTACCCCGCCGATTGGCGGCTCATTCGCTGGGCGGTGCCGGAGGCGCTTGTGGTCACCAATCAGGAGATTATGGCACTGAAAGACTCGCTCACTGCCATGCTTCCCCTATGGCAGAACCTGCGGCAGCGCGTGACGGTGATTCACGGCGAACGTGATGATCTGGTGCCGGTTGCGAATGTTGATTTTGCAAAAGAGAAACTTGTGCATGCGCGGGCGCTCAACATCATTCGCCTTCCGCAAAGCAATCACTTCCTGCCATGGAATCAGACCAACTTGGTGAAAGAGACGATTCTAAAGCATGCTACGCAGCAATAACCTGAACAGTAGTTCTCGTATGTCAGCCCAACCACCAATAAAAAACCACCCCAAAAGGGTGGTTTTTTATTGGTGCCCGGGACTGGACATGCTCGGCGCTAGCGCGCCTCCTCGCTCTTGCTAAGTTCGCTAAGGCTCACTAAGCGTCGAGTCGAACAGTGGTTCTCGTGTGTCAGCCCAACCACCAATAAAAAACCACCCCAAAAGGGTGGTTTTTTATTGGTGCCCGGGACTGGACTCGAACCAGCACGATCTTGCGAACGCTAGCACCTGAAGCTAGTGCGTCTACCAATTCCGCCACCCGGGCCCTCAGGAGGTGGGCTACATAACAAGCCTCGAGCCGCTTGTCAAACGGCGGATGCAGCCCTAGCCAATTTGTTGCTCGCCCGGTGCTGTAGTGGCAATACGCGCATGCCCTTTGAGATTTCGGGCAACACGCGGGTGAATTTCACCTTCAAGCCCAAGTGTGTTGATGATCTCAATATCGCGTACTTGTTTAGCGGGATCTGCAATATCCATCGGCCTGTAATGGCTTGGATTTTTCGTGCCACCCTTATGCTGCTCTAATTCTAAGGCGTCTTTGATGGCATTGAGTTTTTCAAACGTAACACTCTCAGAAATCCACAATGGCGCATCGGCAGGCGGCGCGGATAGAATCTTGCCGTTTACAAAAGTAACCCCACTGACGCCGCTATCATGAAGTACTGCCAACTCCTCTTTCTCAATTTGAGCGGTGACCTGAGCCGCAATATTTGCCTGAGCCGCTGCAAATTCTTCACTCTTTCTATCCAGCCCAGCAAGCTCACCCGCGCGGGCTTTGATGCCTTCTTCAACCGCTTTAGCAACCTTCGCGTTGATGGCAGTCTGGTTTGCAACAGTGGTGGCAGAAAATGGCTGAAATGCTTTACTCAATTTTTCAATAGAATCAATACTAACCAGCCCTTCGCCATGCAGTTGGTAACGATGACGGCCTTGGCCTGTGCCCACACGCTCAATCCTTACACCATCACGGGCTAAGGTAGCATTGAATACCTCAAGTGCCTTATCCATCATTGCGTCGGTTGTACCAGGCGCTACCTCAAGCGATAAAACATTTGAGTCATAGCCCCCATTACCATTTGGTACAAAATTAATGTCCGTGATTGCGGCTTTACCAAGCGTGCCAGCGAACGCCATGCGTTGTTGATCACGCAAACGCCAATCCGCCAATATGCCCTCAACTGATTGATTTGGCTCATGCCCTTTAGCAACCTTGGCACTTCCATCGAAATTATAGGTAGGGTCCATCGGGTTGAATCGCCAGGCGGGAATGGGCGCGGTCGGATCGGGCTTGTTGGTGTAAATCGGGGCGAGCACGCCTTGATCAATGTAATATTGATCCATCGGCTCTTCATTCAAGCCCGTTACCATCATAGAGATATTTCCGACAAAATCAGGAATTTCGATTCCTTTAGGCATTATCACGAGCGGTTTGCCATCCACTGTTTTCGCATGCAAGGCATGGACCAATAGGCGCATGGCGTCGCGTGAATCGTTACCGCCTTTGCTAAAGACCGTAAACATCATACGACGAAGACTATCCATTGCTTCCGGGCGTATATGTAAGGTAACATGGGAAAATTGTGGTTTGCCAGTGGGGCCGCGCAAGAAGTGGATGTTTTTTTGTTCGCCTTCTTCAACGCTGGCGGCAAGAATGGTTGCTACTGTTTGCACCGCAATTGGCGAGACATATTGAAACTTATCATCCTCGGGGTGTGCGTGATTCGCTTCAATTTCATTCAAACGACGGAATAAATCGGCAAGGTTCAAAAAGCGATTTGGCGCGGTGTTGGTGGCCATCACCATCACAGTTTTGCTTGCGTCCAAACCGTCTGCATCATCCCACGCACTAATTTTTGGTGAGTTGGGATTATTCGAGTCAGCGAGCGCTCCTTCATAAAGCGAGGTAAAGGCCTTACCCATGGAATCAATATCGGGGCCTTGAGAATCTAAGAATGCATGATTTGCACAAAACACCACATGCGGACCATTGGGGTTGCGCAGCATATCGAATAGCTCTTCTTGCCTTATATCTTCCCATTCGCCATTGGCCATGCGCGCTTTATATTGGACTTGATAGGGCTTCTGCTCGTTATAATAAGACGAGTGCAGCAGTGGCTCTGCACGCGATTTTCCGCGAGCCATGTCCTCGCCCACAGCTTCCATCAACTTGACTATGAACGTACGATACCGAGTTGCATCAGGCTCAGCTTCCGCTTCTTTGAGAAGCACTTGGAACTTTTCGTTATGGGGGTCCATCACCCAACTTAAAAAGGCTGCATTCCAATGAAAAAAAACGCATTCATTCGCAAATTCGAGCACGTCTTTGATATCGTTGCCAAGAGCACCCTCAAGCTTAGGGTGATCTGTGCCATTCCAATAAGTCTCATCTTTCAGCCATGCCTTGAAAGCGCCGGAGAGCTTTGAAGCTTCTGCTTTATATGGCTTACTTTTATCCCTAAAAACATCCGGATCATCGACCGTACCAGCTTCGATTTGCTCAGCAATAATCCCGCGCCATGTATCAAAATCATTGTAGTTGGGGGTTGCCAGTGCGTCCGGGGTTTCACTATCGGCCATGTCCATCTCGCTTTTTTTGTGGTGATTTTTAGTTTACATCACCAATAGTTAAGCATGGCTTAATGGCAAAATCATGACGCAGCGCAACAAAAACGGTCAATCTTCATCGAATTGTCATAATTGAATGCGCTACTCAAAACTGTGCGTATCAAGCACACCGAGCATAAACCAATGATAAGGCAAAAGGTGAAATGGCTTCACGCTTGATTTTTTGAGGGTAAGCGCCTAGCCAACAGGAAGTGATTTTTTAAAGGACGGACCATGCATTACCCCCTGATTACCATTGTTGGCGGCTCGGGCTTCGTTGGGCGCCATACGGTGAAGCTGCTTGCCGCAGAAGGCTATCGCCTGCGCATTCTGGTACGCGATACAGTCGCCGCAGAATTTCTTAAAACTTCGGCCAATGTCGGTCAGATTGCCATCGAACATGTGGATATCACCCGCCCTGAGACCCTGGCCGGTAAGTTCGCCGGCAGCGATGCGGTCGTCAGCCTAGTCAGTATTCTCTTTGAATCGGGCCGCCAGAAGTTCGATGCCATCAACGTCGCAGGCGCAAAAGCAGTGGCGGCTGAAGCCGCAAAAGCTGGCGTTAAAGCCCTTGTTCATGTGTCAGCCCTTGGCATTGAGGCAAGCAAAACCACCCGCTATGGCGCCACAAAACTTGCTGGCGAAGCCGCTGTGCGTGAGGCTTTCCCCACCGCCACCTTCCTGCGCCCCTCACTGGTTATTGGGCCAGAGGACGGCTTCTTCCAACGCTTTGGCCGCATGAGCCTGATTTCGCCCATTTTGCCGCTGATTGCTGGGGGCAAAACCAAATTCCAACCCGTGCTGGTGACGGATCTTGCCAAGGCCATTGCCGCCGCCATCCGCAGCGACGACGCCCGAGGCAAAACCTACGAAATTGCTGGCCCAAGCATTTACAGCATGCGCGAGTTGCTTGAAATGATGGGGCGCATCACTAAGCGCAAATCACGGTTTGTTTCCATGCCCGCTTGCGTTGCCGGGGTTCAGGGGTTTGTGTGTGAGCAATTACCGTTCACGCCGATGATTACGCGCGATCAGGTGAAGCTGCTGGCCTATGATAATGTGCTGAACAAAGGCGCGCTGGCCTTGCACGATTTGGGGATTGCCGCAAGCCCGATTGAAAGCATGCTGCCAGCCTATCTCAGCCGCTTTGTGAAGGTCTAACGCCAGAATGCTCACGCTCTATCACTCACCGCTGATGCCGACCTGCCGCAAGGTGCGCCTCATGCTGCGCGAGAAAAACGTACCGCATGAGCTCAAAATCGAGCTGTTCTGGATGCGCCGCGTCGAGTTTTTTGGCCTGAACCCGGCGGGCGAAGTACCTGTGCTGGTGACTGAAAAGGGCAACGCCATTTGCGGGCCTTATGCGATCACCGAATATCTGGATGACCAATTCCCTGATGTTCAGTTTTTCGGTAATACGCCCATTGAGCGCGCTGAGGTGCGCCGCCTCGTCGAATGGTTTGATGCCAAGTTCGACCGTGAAGTCACCCAACTGGTGCTCTATGAAAAACTTTACAAACGCCTGATGGGCTATGGCGAGCCCTCCTCCGAAGCCATCCGGGCGGGCAAACGCAATATTAGCTATCACCTTGATTACATCGCCTACCTGCTCGATAGCCGTAACTGGCTTGCTGGCGAATACCTGACACTGGCCGATATCACCGCCGCCGCACATCTCTCGAGCCTCGATTACCTAGGCGATGTGGATTGGGAACAGCACCCAAGTGTGAAGGAATGG
Organism: uncultured Azospirillum sp.; assembly: GCA_964578965.1. GTDB lineage: Bacteria > Pseudomonadota > Alphaproteobacteria > Rickettsiales > UBA3002 > QFOX01. The sequence continues at coordinate 4,574 of CAZOFC010000013.1, read as the reverse complement.
TACGCGCTCATCAAATGCCGCCCCGCCTTCCGTGATTTACTGGATGACCATGTGCAAGGTTTCAAAGCCGCCAGCCACTATACCGATGTCGATTTTTAAAGGAGCGCATCATGCCTAACGTCACGATTTACACCACCGGTTACTGCCCATACTGCGTGCGCGCGAAGGATTTGCTCAAGCGTAAAGGCGTTGCGTTCAATGAAATCAACGCCGAGGACGACGCGGTGCGCGAGGCAATGATTGTCAAAGCAGGCGGTCGCCGCACGGTCCCACAAATCTTCATTGGCGAAACCCACGTGGGCGGCTGCGACGATCTCTACGCGCTCGATAAGGCCGGCACGCTTGATGCCATGCTTGGGTTAAAATAAATCCGTCATTACCCGAATTTGCGTTTGCAAATTATAGGGTAATCCAACTTCAAGGTTGGATAGACTGGATTGCCCTATAGTTCGCAAAAGCGAACTAGGGCAATGACGAGGCGCACCAATCGTAGCTATTCACACACGCATTGTGGCATCGATGCCGCAGTAACAGCATGAATCATTACTTGGCGTTAATAATGGCGCATTTGTTTTGTTTTTGAGGAAGACCCCACTAACACTTCAAGTAATTAATGAAGTAATGGGTGGTCAATGTTCTGGTTATACTTCACACCGAATGCACGCGAAGCAACAATGCAGGCCAGCCCAGCCGTCGCCCGCCGCGAACCACAGATTGCCTGTGTCGTCATGCGCGAGCCACCGCAAGAATCCCCCACCCCGGTAAAACAATGCAGCAAGCGCCAACAGGATTACCGCGTGCGCAGCGCACCGATCACTGAAATTGAAACACAGAGTGCTGAAATTGCCTCGCCAGTGCACACCTACCTGCAACGCCTCAGTGTTGAGGGTGAACATGCCTTCGGCGTATGGGATGAAGAAGCAGGATTCAGCCTGTTTTCAGCTAATTTTGAACGTGTCACGGGTCTATCAAGCGGCGAGTGCGCAGGCCATGAGTGGATACACAACATCCACCACACACAGCAATATGCGGTGAATGACGCCTTACTTGCAGCACTCGATGGCGTGAACGGCCGCTGCTTGGTGCAAGCCCGCCGCCTGAAAGAGGGTGCGCAAGAACGCTGGCTGATGCTAGATATCAAGGCCGCGACCGTGCGCCAGCCCAGTGTCATGGTCCTCATCCGCGATTTGAGCGAACAAAAAGCGCTCGAAGAAGCCTTGAAACAAACGGAAAGCGCCTTGGCCATGAGCGAGCGTAGCCGCGCCGCGTTCTTATCCAGCATGAGCCACGAGCTGCGCACGCCACTCAACGCCATCATGGGCTTTTCTGAGATGATGAAATCCGGCGTGTTTGGTAAGTTGAACAACCCCACCTATCAGGAATATGCTACCCATATCCATGATTCGGGAAGTGCGCTGCTTGGCAAAATCAACGATTTGCTCGATATCGCAAGCATGGATGCAGGCGGGCTTGAGCTTGAGGAAGACGCCTTTCACTTAAGCAGCATGCTGGCCGAGGTTGTCGAACAGCACACGCACCATGCCTTCGCGCGTCAGCAGCACATCAAGCTCGACTGCCCACACCGCATTGAAATCATGGGTGATCGCGCGAAGCTGATGTGCGCGATTTCGCACCTTGTCACCAATGCCCTGCGCCACTCGAGGGATGAGGCTGAAATCACCCTCAGCGTGCGCGTGCAGCCCGAGGAAGGTATCATTATCAGCGTGCGCGATGCAGGCGAAGGCATTGCCCAGGGCCAACTTGATATTATCCGCAATGCGCTCAATGCCGAAGTGGCCTATTTCAATATCGAATGCGGCGGGATTGGCCTGGGCCTCTCGCTGACCAAAGAGCTCGCTTCTCGCCATGGTGGGCGCGTGATGATTGATTCGGTGCGCCATCGCGGCACGGTTGTTTCAATGATTCTGCCGACCGCCCGCGCCGTGAGTGGCCTTCCACAGCGCAAACGGCGGATGCAGTAGTCTTGAATGCTACGATTTGATCTACTAATCAAATCTTCGCGTAGCTTCGCTGGCTCATGGCTGGCTCGCCCGGCTAGTGATATAAAAATCCTGTCACCCCGTCTTTACGACGGGGTCCAGCTTCCTAAATAGAGCGGGATGCCGTGATAAACACGGCATGACAAGTTGGGTCAATTGAGCTATCTTGGCGCCATGAGCAATCTTCAAAACCAGATTCTCGATGCCGCCCTGCCCGCGATTGTCTTCGATGGCTGGACGCTGGCGACACTCGAAAAAGCTGCAGAATCGAAGGGCCTTACCGCTTTTGATGTGAAACGCGCATTCCCGAGCGGGGTGGCGGATGCAATTGCCTATTTCTCCGCCCGTGCAGACGCGCAGATGCTTACAACTCTCGCTGCCGAGTATGACCTACCCAAAATGAAAATCCGTGAGCGTATCGCCACCGCAGTGATGGTGCGCCTGAGCGCGAACACTGCGCACCGCGAGGCCGTGCGCCGCGCGCTTGGCTATTATGCCATGCCGTGGAATGCACCCGCAGGGCTTCAAGCCCTTTATGCCACCGTGGATGCGATGTGGCGCGCCGCCGGTGACACAAGCACCGATTATAATTTTTACAGCAAACGTGCGCTGCTTGCGGGCGTCTTCACCAGCACCCTGAATGTCTGGCTTGATGATACGACTGACGATTTGAGTGATACCGAAGCTTTCCTTCGTCGCCGCATCGAGAACGTCATGGAAATCGAGAAGCTCAAAGCCAAAGCGCGTGATGGCTTAAGTGGTCTTGAGCAATGGCTGCCTGAATTCATGAAGAAAAAGGCCTAAGCGCGAGCTGGGCGAGCCAGCCATGAGCCAGCGGAGCTGCGCGAAGGGTTGATTAGTAAATCAACCCGAAGCAATCCATACTAATGCCATTTTAATGGCGCTGCCGCCGCAAGCGAGGGCTTCAGCCACACGGGGCGGATTTCGGGTGCATAGAGCACCTGCGCCTCGGGCGTGTTGATGGCATAATACAGCACCGAGCCCGAAAGCATCGAAATACGGCGATAGCGCTGGTTGCGTAAGCCGCCAATTTCCGCCTGCATTTTTGCCATCAGCACCGCCTCGTTCATCGCGGTGTCGCCATCTTCCTCAAGCACCAAATCGCAGGCGCTCATCTCGGGCACGCTCGCATAATAATTTTCGATTTTATAATTTTTGCGCAGCACCCGCTGCCCCGCCAATGCCGCCACTCGCTCCTCTGGTCGGTGATTCATGAATTCACCTAAATCACGGATGGGGCGATAATTCATGCGCCGCTTAAGCCAGACCTGATAATCCTGTGTGGTTACTTTGGTCATCTCCACCCCAAACAGCCCCTCATGACCCGAGCAGATGGTAAAATCCGGCCCCTCGCCCTGCCGGTGCTTGCTGATGTCAACGGGCAGCTGCATCAGGCCGTGGGTTTTTAAAATCATGAAATATTGAATCAGGCAGCCCACCTCGATTTTGTCCTGCTCGGCCATGCGCGCATGCATCAGATCATGAAAGCAATCATCAAGGGCCTGTTCGTCATAGACCGAGCGATAAAACAACGGGGGACGCGCGCGCTTGAGCCTCATAAGCCTCCTTGAGTGGAAACATTCGCTCTTGCCGCAACAGGCCGCACGTTCTGTGCGCATTAAAAATATAATAACAGAAATTCTGAATCAATGCAAACAGCGCTCAATACTTAAGCCAGTTCCTTGCGGAAGATTATTTTATCCTCGCCCGACTGATAATACTCTCGAATGCGCCCTTCTTCACGATACCCAAGTTTATGATAAAAACGGCGGGTTTTCTCATATTCTGGAAAACCAGAAGTCTCGACTAGCAATAAGCGCGCACCTCTGGAGCGCAAAATCTCCTCAGTATGCCCGACAAGCGCCCCTCCATTACCTTTACCCTGATGCTCAGGGTGAACGGCAATTAACAGCATGTTCCATGTACCCGATGTCATCCGCTCTGGGCTGCAATAGGCCACCGAATTCGCATGAGGTTCGCCAGTCGTTAGCCAGATCTCTTCTGATTCACCACTTAAATAACTGGCAAGCATCTCATCCATCATCGCTGAAGGAAAAAGTGCCGTAGCATCTATCACTGCTTTGATGGCGGGCATATCCGAGGCAATCACTGCCCTAACTATTATGTTTTCTTTCATAGATTAGATGTGTAGCGCGCGTCCGTAAGCATCGAGGACGCTCTCATGCATCATCTCGCTCAGCGTTGGGTGCGGGAAGACAGTAGCCATGAAATCGGCCTCGGTCAGTTCCGCCTGCTTACCAATCACGAAGCCTTGTACAAGCTCCGTCACCTCAGCGCCCACTAAATGCGCGCCTAACAGCTCACCCGTTTTCGCATCGAATATGGTTTTGACGAGGCCTTCCGGCTCGCCCAGCGCCACGGCCTTACCGTTCCCCATGAAGGGGAAGCGGCCGATTTTCAGCTCGTAGCCCTTTTCTTTTGCCGCTTTTTCGGTCAGGCCCACGCTAGCCACTTGCGGGTGGCAATAGGTACAGCCCGGGATATTCTCGCGCTTCATGCTATGCGGGTGGCCACCAGCGATATGCTCGGCAG
>CAZOFC010000012.1:0-22271 GCA_964578965.1 uncultured Azospirillum sp. | reverse complement strand
GTCGATATGTTGTTTGTGCAGCCGGGTTGAATTTTATGGCAAAGCCGCTACCCTTGTGCTCTGTTAGAACGCATGAGTCAACCTTTTCGAAAACGCCCTTTTAAATGTTATGAGTGAAGCTGAGCCATCCATTTCCCCATTGCGTAGTGACTGGCGCGCCCGCCCGCTGGTGCTTGTTGGGTTAATGGGCGCAGGAAAATCGACGATTGGCCGCCGCTTGGCCAAGGAAATCGGCTGGCGCTTTGTGGATTCTGACGAAGAGATTGAAGCCGCCGCCGGCTGCTCGATTGCGGATATTTTTAGCATGCATGGCGAGGCGATTTTTCGTGACCTTGAAAAGCGGGTGATTCACCGCTTGCTCGGCGAGACGCCCATGGTGCTGGCCACGGGTGGCGGTGCCTGGATGCAAGAGCCAGTACGCGACATGATTAAACAAAAAGCGACCTCGGTATGGCTACGCGCGGAACTGAGCGTGCTTACCGATCGGGTGAGCAAACGCACCCATCGCCCGTTGCTCGAAACAGGGGATAAACGCAGTATTCTCGACCGGCTGATGCAAGAGCGCTACCCGGTTTATGCCCTTGCCGATTTGGTGGTGGATTCAAGCGATGGCCCGCATGACCGCGTTGTCGAGCGCGTGATTGGTGCACTGGAACAGAATATGGGTGCACGATGAGCCATACCATTCAACGTGTGGAGCTGGGTGAACGCGGCTACGACATTGTGGTCGGCAGCGGCCTGCTATCCAATGCGTATCACTTCATCCTGCCGGTGCTCGCCAGCAACCATGCCGTCATCATTACGGATAGCCATGTGGCGCCGCTTTATGGCACGCGCTTGCAGGCGCACCTCGCGTCGCATGGGGTGCGCTGCGACGTGTTGCAGGTTCCTGCCGGTGAACAGAGCAAATCATTCAGCCAGTTTGAGGCATTGCTTGAGGAATTACTGGCCCTCAAGGTTGATCGGAAAACCACCATTATTGCACTTGGCGGCGGCGTGGTGGGGGATCTCGCGGGTTTTGCTGCCAGTGTGTTGTTGCGCGGGGTGCCGTTCATCCAGATTCCGACTAGCCTGCTTGCACAGGTGGATAGTTCGGTCGGTGGCAAAACTGCGATTAATGCAACGCTAGGAAAAAACCTGATCGGTAGTTTTTATCAGCCCAAATTGGTGCTGGCCGACAGCGATGTATTAAAAACCTTACCTGTGCGTGAAATGCGCGCTGGCTATGCCGAGATCATCAAATATGGCCTCATCATGGACGCGGATTTTTACCGCTGGTGTCTGGCTAATGGTGAAAAACTTCTGGCGGGAGATGCGGCGGTGATCGAGCAGGCGGTGCTCGCCTCGTGCCGGATGAAGGCACAGATTGTGGCGGGGGATGAACGCGAGGCGGATTTGCGTGCACTGCTAAACTTTGGCCATACCTTTGGGCATGCGCTTGAGGCCGAGACAGGCTTTGGCGAGAAGCTGCTGCATGGTGAGGCGGTCGCCCTCGGTATGGTGATGGCCTGCCGATTATCGGCGCGTATGGGCGGTGTGGATGCAGCACTTGAGGCTGAGCTTGTGGCCCATTTGCGTGCTCTTGGCATGCCAGCGCTGTTGCGCGATGTGGAACATAATTGGAATGCGCAGGCGATTGCATCGCATTTTGGGGACGATAAAAAAGCAGAACAAGGCACGCTGACCTTCATTGTGCTTGATGCGCTTGGCAAAGCACGGGTTGCGAAAAAAGTGGATGCCGCGTTGGCACTGGATGTGGTGCACTCGTTTTTACAGTAACCACATCGACAATTACACAGATTAGGACTGGTTATGGAATGGATAGATATTCTCGTTTCGCTGATGATGATTGGCTTATGCGTCATCGCCTCGGCCTTTTTTGCGGGCGCAGAAACGGCGGTGACTGGCATGTCGCAATCGCGCCTGTTTCAGTTGATTCAAGAAGGCAACATTCGCGCGAAACGCATTGGCGAGTTGTTGAAGGATAAGGAAGCCCTCATCGGTGCGCTACTGCTGGGCAATAGCGCTGTGCATATTCTGGGTTCGGCGCTCGCCACAAGCCTTGCCATCAAGCTGGCGGGTGAGGGTGGGGTGTTCTATGCCTCGGTGATCATGACCATTGTGGTGGTGACGTTTGGCGAAGTGCTACCCAAAACCTACGCAATCTTGAACACGGAGCGGGTATCCATCGCGGTCAGCCTGTTTTTATACCTCGTGTGTAAAATCCTCTCGCCGCTGGTGCGCATCGTGCAGTGGATTGATTATCCCTTTTTGCGCATGCTTGGGGTGAGCAAAGGCAGCCATAAATCGCTGGTGCCCGCTTCGGAAGCGATTCGTGGCGCGATTGACATGCACCACCACGAAGGGGAAGTGGAAAAGGACGACCGTGACATGCTGGCCGGGGTGCTTGACCTTGCTGAGCGGACGGTTGAAGAAATCATGGTGCATCGCTCGCAGGTCGAGAGCATCGACATTGCTGCCGACCCGGAAGACATTATTTCGCGGGCGATTGCTATCAACCATAGCCGCATCCCGTTATGGAAGGATAACCCAGAAAACATTATTGGCGTGCTGCACTTCAAGGATTTGCTGCGCCTGGTGCGGGCCCAGAAAATTGGCATTACGCGCGAGATGATTCGCCGCATTGCGCATAAGCCGTGGTTTGTGCCCGAAACCACGACGCTGGATGCTCAGCTCGATGCGTTCCGCAGCGAGCGCAAGCATTTTGCCTGCGTGGTCGATGAATATGGCGCATGGCTTGGCATCGTGACCTTAGAGGATATCATCGAGGAAATCGTCGGTGAGATCGATGATGAGCATGACCCGCTGATGATTGCCGAGATCATGCCGTTTGGTGAGGCGGCGTATAAAGTCGCGGGCTCGGTAACGATTCGCGACATTAACCGCCAGCTTGATTGGGACCTGCCCGATGACCATGCCGCCACCGTGGCGGGATTGGTGCTGCATGAAGCGCGCGTGATTCCGGATATGGGTGCGGTGTTCGAGTTTTTTGGCTATCGCTTCACCATTGCCGAGAAGCGCGTGAACCAGATCACTCAGCTGCTGATTGAAAAGCTGGCCGACCCCTACGACGATGCGCAGGAGTGAGTCGTGAGTCGTGAGTCGTGAGTCGTGAGTCGTGAGTCGTGAGTATCTTCTTCTTGAAGGCCACTTTTTCCCTCGCCACCACGAAGTGGGGGAGAGGGTTGCGTAGCCTTAGTGCGTAAGCACTTAGGCGGCGCTGGGTGAGGGGGATAATTTAAACAGAAAGCCAGACCCCGTAATAAATAGGGGTGACAATGAGAGGTTGAGTGGCCACACTACTGAAATAACGTTAGGGATTCTAATGGCTGGGAGCGACTACATCATCGAGTTCCGACCGCAAGGCCGCTATGTTCGGGTGACGGCGATTGACCCCGCGACGGGCACCGAGGTGGTGCTGATGGGTAGCACCCACGACAGCCAGCAATTTTTGCAAACGGCGGCTATCAACAAACTTAATTATATTCTAAAAAAGAAGTCTATTGAATAGCTTAGCTTATCGGGCGCGAGGACTCCCTTCGTGTGATTGTCATAAAAGCTTCACACTTTCTTCACTCTGAATGTGATAATTTTGTCGTAACTATAAATACGCGCACACGCTGCGCATGAAGTGATGGAGAAGGATGATGGTTAGTTATGTAGCTGGTGAGAAAATTGCCCTAGCAGGTGTTCCTACGGAGGGAATCCGCCTGATCGTTAAGAACTATCTGCAGGCGAACTATAAGAACATCGGCGCTACCGAAGAGAATTTTAATGCGGCGCAGGCAATCAGAACTCGTGTGAAAGGCAATACAATCACTGAGCAAATGATGCATGTTGAAGACATGCGTGCTGAGGAACTTAAAGGAAAAAAGGGCCCAGAGGCCGACAAAATAAATAAAAGCTATGATCTGGCGCTAGCCTATTACGGTATGTACTCAGAGTTGCGCACCGCCCAGAATGCTGGTGGCGATGAGGCGTATTCGCTTCCCTCACTGCCTTCACGTCTTGCCATGCCAAGGATCGATGAAATCGATGGGCGTACGCTTAGCCCAGCGGGCAAATGGCGGGCAAAGATTCAAGATGGTCTTGAAGCACGCAAAAAGGAAAAGCGTGCTGCGGAACTGAGCGGCATGGCGCCCATCTATGCGGCCATTGCAGAGCAGCCAGAATCAGAGCGCGCTGAACTAAAGAGAGTGCTTGAGAGTGCGCACAAGAAGGCAAAAGAAAATGGCGTAACGGGCAGCGATAATCTGTTGGCCAACATGCGCCAGAGCTTGAACAGTGAAAACACCACGTTTAATTGGCTCACGGATGGCAGTGCAGATGCTGCATTGAAAGTGATTGCACGTGCTCAGGAAATTGCCAAAGAGCGCGGCACGGAGGATATATTCCTCAGTGGCACGGCTCTCAAGCAGCAAAGAGAGGCTGCGGCCAAAGCGCAAGCCAGCGTACTTTTCGGTACGCAGAACATTCATTATGGTGATTCCCTGAGTATCGCCCCCGATCAGGCACGTCAGACGGCTACCGTGGCCATTCTTTCGGCAGGGTTTGGTAAGGATGGCAAGGCACGTTTTGACGCCAATCGGGTGAATGAAATTTTAGCAGCGGTTGACAAGCGTGAAATTACTGGGCCTTACACAAATGCGGAGTTGCGTTATTTGCACGATGCAAAAAATCAGGCGACGGATCAAAATGAAAAGAATGCGCTTACGGCAGTAATTGGTATTTTAACGCTTGAAAACAAATTTGCGGAAGATCGGGCGGCTGGCAAAAATAGCTTTAAAATGTTCGCGAGTAATAAGTACGTTGTGAATTATTACAACGCAGCCGCAACGCGTGCGGCTGGCTTCGCTAGTGATGATGCTACGGTATCCGCTGCGCCGGGCGCTGGCGGCAGCCAAGCCGGTGGCGACAGCACTGCGCGCACGGGCTTCAGAAAAGTCTATGGTCGTAAGGATGGCACTCCTCCGCCGCCTGAAGATGAAGTCCCAACGTTTACTGATGAAGAGCAGGTGAAAGAACTTCAGCGTAGTCTGGGCGTTGAGGTCGATGGCATGTATGGCCCGGAAACCCACGCTGCTATGAAGGCGAAAGCGGCGCAGCAGAATAAGCAGCCAAAAGAATTTGATTTTACGCTTGAGGGTATTTTTTCAGCATTCATCCAATGGCTGACGGGCGGTTCGGCTGGCGCTGGCCAAACCGCGCAGCCCGCAGCTGGCATTGATGCGAGTGTGCTCGCAACGGCGAAAACGCTCATGGAAGGCAAAACCGAGGATGCGCTCGACTTCAGGACGAAAGCCGCGAATGGCGTGATGGACGGCGTATCGGATAAAACGATACTTGATTCTCTTCCAGAAAAGCTCGCGCCTTACCAATTAACCCCTGAGGAAATGAGCACCTTGCGGGTTTCGAATGGGATTCTGAGCAGCGATTTGCTGAAATCCGCCGAGAGACTGCTCGGACTGGATGAGGATGGAAAAATGGATGCCAAGCTGCAGGCTGCACTGAACGACGACACAGTGCGTACGGCACTCCTTGCTGCGGTAAGAGGTGGTGCAGGCAGCACGGATGTTGCCGCTCCTGGAAGCACACCTGGGGGTTCTGGAGCCGCCAAGGCCCGCTAGCGGCGTGCATGAATCAAACAATCAAAAGGCGCGGATGCCAACATTCGCGCCTTTCTTGTGCCCGACAGAGGCGCGTTTGTTGCGCCGCAGCATGAGGATGGCCTAAACCCTTGCGCCCATGGGGTGCCGCTGCTAAGCAGTTGCCTTTACACATTAACCGCGAGGCATCATGCGTCAGTTATTCCTTCGTAAATCCGTGGCACAAATTCAGACCGAGGCGGGAAGCCACGGTCTCAAGCGCACGCTTGGGAAATGGAACCTCGTGAGCCTTGGCATTGGCTGTATTATCGGCGCCGGGATTTTCGTGATGACGGGAACGGCTGCCGCCAACCATGCAGGCCCTGCTTTGATGATGAGCTTTATTTTTACCGGTATTGCCTGCGCATTTGTTGGCCTTTGCTATGCGGAGCTTGCTTCGGTGCTCCCCATTTCCGGCAGCGCCTACACCTATGCCTATGCAACGCTGGGCGAGGGGCTTGCCTGGGTGATGGGTTGGCTATTGCTGCTTGAATATGGCGTGGCGGCGGCCACCGTAGCCGTCGGCTGGGCGGGGTATATGAATAGCTTCTTGCTGGGCTTTGGGCTGATGATTCCGCCAGAGCTGACGGCAGCAACCGGCCAATTCATCAAGGTGACAGATGTCTATCACCCCATGTTCCAAGCGGCGGGTTATGCCTTTAATGAAAGTGGCCAGTTGCTGAATGCCGCGGGTGAGCTGGTCAAAGGGGTGTTCAACCTGCCAGCGTTTATCGGGATTTCAGCGGTGACCTCGCTGTTGATTATTGGCGTCAGTGAATCTGCCAAAGTGAATAATGCGATTGTGTTCATCAAGGTTGCGGTGGTGCTCGCGTTTGTCGTCATCGGTGCGTTCTATATCGACCCTAACAACTGGGTGCCCTTCATTCCCGAAAATACGGCGCCGGGTGTCTATGGCTGGGACGGGATCTTCCGTGCGGCTTCGATCATCTTCTTCGCCTATGTCGGCTTTGAAGCGGTGAGCACCGCAGCGCAGGAAGCTAAGGATCCTCAGAAAGACATGCCGTTTGGTATTCTGGGCTCGCTGCTCGTGTGCACGATTCTATATATCGGTGTCTCGGCGGTACTGACGGGGATTGTGCCCTACCAACAGCTTGGTGTGGCCGACCCAATGGCCGTTGCCGTTGATAAAATCGGCTTGGGCTGGTTTGCGTTCCTCATCAAAGTGGGGGCTATTTTGGGCCTCAGCTCGGTGATGATGGTGCTGATCTATGGTCAGACGCGTATCTTCTTCGTGATGAGCAGCGACGGCTTGTTGCCCGCCGTGTTCAGCAAGATTCACAGTAAATTCCAAACGCCACATATCAATACCATGCTGGTGGGGCTGCTGGTGTCGCTCGCCGCGGGGGTGACGCCGATTGAGCTCTTGGGCGATCTGGTGAGCCTTGGCACCTTGCTTGCGTTCATGATTGTTTGCTTCAGCGTGCTGTACCTGCGTAAAACGCAGCCAAACCTGCCGCGGCCGTTCCGCACCCCCGGTGCGCCAATCACGCCGTTGCTTGGCATCGCGACCTGCGGTTACCTTGTCTATTCCATCTTCTTTGGCGGCTTCTTCGAGTTGACGACGAGCGGGGCCAAGGTGCTTGAATATACTGGGCCCTACCTTATCACCGGGGCGCTGATTTATATGCTGTATGGGCGTGCGCACAGCAAGCTGCGCCAACAGCAGAAATAGCTCTGGCGCGGCGCTTTGCGTCGTTTCGGATTCTGCTTGCCATTGGCGTGCGGGCTGATTAAACCGTCAGCGCCCCGCGTGGCATGTGCCGATGTAGCTCAGCTGGTAGAGCAACTGATTCGTAATGCAGGGAGCGACAGCGGCATGAGTTGGAAGTAAGTTTGGAAGGACAAAGAGTTAGGAAGAAGTCATATCGCTGATGCATCACTCGTATCAGCGCCATGTCAGCAAAAGGTTTGCAAGTGCTTGTGAGTATTTGTAAATCTGCATCATGTGCCGCTTTAGCTCAGCTGGTAGAGCACGTCATTCGTAATGACGGGGTCAGGTGTTCGAATCACCTAAGCGGCACCATTCCTCACTTTTTTAGGATATTGTTGTACATAAAAAAGGTGCGCTGAATTTCTTCAGCACACCTTTCAAAATCAAATCCGCAGCACTGGTGCCGGGAATTGTAATCGCCTAATAACGGGCGCAGGCTTATTTACCCTTTCGAGCTATTGTATTCAGCCTACTCCCGACGCATGAGCGTGCGGAAGTAGGGCTTGCTGAAACGAGCCTACAAATAATCGCTGTTATTAGGGGATTACAGCCCCCTCAAAGACCACAATAAAACCCGATGCCATTTATGTCAAAGCAATCACGCGGCTATCTTCTTTGAGGCGAACATTTTGGTTCTGGTCTGATCCAGCTTCATCCTTTCCATGCGAATTTCCTGCTGCTTTAATTCCAGCAAAATATCCTGCATGGCTTCGGTGATGGCAAACTTGATATCTTTTTCCGTTAGCACTATTCTGCTTTCGCAGCCACAGAGTTTTTCTTCGAACCCGTGCTCGATCTTGCATAAAATGCATTCGCTCAAATGCTTGAGTTCGTATGGGTTTAGGTTACAGAATTGCCCTGCAAATTTTGTATAAGCGCTTGCCATAAATACTCCTATGATATGGTTGAAAAATATCCCGAAAACGGGAGAATAAGAATATCAGATTTCAACTCTAAATTGCAATAATCACAAATTAAGCAATTATAGGTAGAATTACATAAGTAGCATTTAATAGATTTTGTATTGTCCCGTTCGTTTTGCGCCTACAAAGCTAACGAGCTTTGCCTTTCGCAAACCGGCAACATCTCTTTCACCGGCTCGCTTAGTAACGCGCCATGTCACAGCAATATGTTCTGCTTTGATGGCATGTCCCTGCTGAAGCAAACCAAGGAACCATAGCTGACGAGCATTCAGGTTGCTACCCACCGCGAAATCTATCCTTACATTTATACCGAAGGATTTTTCGGTATAAATTTTCTCCAACGACACTTTTTTAGTGTCGCTACCTGTCTTGATAGATGACAAAAACTCCTTCTGGTAACGCTCCCAAATATCTCGGTTGCCCAGCAGGTCCATCAGCACGCCCATCACGCTCGGCGAGTATCGCGCAAGCATGATGAGGTGCGCGGAATTTGGCGGGTTTCGGCCTTCATACCATGCCTTTATGGTGTTTAGGCTGTCGATGGGTATATCCCGGCTAATCCGCTTAATCGCATGGCGCTCATCCCCATAATCTTCCCTTAATGCAGCGGCCACTAACCGGGCGATTTTATGCTCCAGTTTTTCGCGTTTTTCTGCTGTCAGTTTGTTACCCGTTTCCTTTGGCGACATAGGTTTCCTCCCTCGTTAAGATTAACAAGAGAGCATTTGAACCTGACCTTCGGGAGACTGAGGTGCGCTAATTATTGGAATAATAAACGTGACAAAAACCATCGAACCTACCGGCACAAACGAGCAACATAAGACTCCGCCGCGCAAAGCCGCGATGTATGTTCGGATGTCCACTGACCATCAGAAATATTCCACCGAGAATCAGGCTGTTGCTATCCGCGAATACGCCACCCGCTACAACATCGAAATCATCCGCACCTACACTGATGCTGGCAAAAGCGGCCTTAAGCTGGATGGCAGGGATGCCCTCAAGCAGCTGATCGACGATGTGCAAGCAGGAGCCGTGCCATTCAACATGATTCTCGTGCTTGATGTTACACGCTGGGGGCGATTTCAGGATGCCGATGAAAGTGCCTATTACGAGTATATTTGCCGTCGCGCCGGGATTGATGTGCAGTATGTTGCCGAGCAATTCGAGAATGATGGCAGCCCGGTTTCTACCATAGTTAAGGGCGTGAAGCGTGCAATGGCCGGTGAATATAGCCGGGAGCTATCCACTAAGGTATTTGCGGGACAATGCCGCCTGATCGAGATGGGATTCCGCCAAGGTGGTCCCGCCGGGTTCGGCCTGCGCCGGGTGCTGATTGACGAGCAAGGCAATGTGAAAAGCGAATTGAATCGCGGGGAGCATAAAAGCCTGCAAACCGACCGGGTAGTGCTTGTGCCGGGACCGGAGGATGAAATCATCACCGTGCGCTGGATGTATAAGGCCTTCACCGAGCAGCGGCTGGTAGAAAGCCAGATTGCCGCCTTACTGAATCAGCGTGGCATCCTCACCGACCTTGAACGCCCGTGGACACGCGGCACGGTGCATGAAGTTCTTACCAATGAAAAATACATCGGCAACAACATCTTCAACCGTACGTCCTTCAAGCTAAAAAAACGCCGGGTAGTGAATTCGCCGGATATGTGGGTGCGTGCCGATGGGGTATTTGAAGCCGTGGTTGACCCCGCCGATTATTACATGGCTCAGGGCATTATTCGGGAGCGTGGCCGCAAGTTCAGTAACGAGGAAATGCTCGATAAGCTCCGGGCGCTCCATGAACGGCATGGCTGGCTATCCGGCATTATCATCAATGAAAGCGAGGACATGCCATCCAGCAGCGTCTATTCCCACCGCTTCGGAAGCCTTATCCGCGCCTATGAATTGATTGGTTACTCACCCGACCGGGATTACCGCTACATCGAAATCAACCGCACCCTGCGCCAGACCCATGCAGAAATTGTCGAAGACACTATCCGCAAGATTCGCGCATTGGGCGCAACCGTCCACCGCGAAGTCACTTCCGACCTGCTTTTTATCAACGATGAACTAAAAATATCGGTGATTATCTGTCGCTGCATGACCACCAGCACTGGCGCATATCGCTGGAAGATTCGACTGGATAGCGGATGTGAGCCGGACATTACCATCGCCATACGCATGGATGGACAAAACAAAGAGGCATTAGATTATTACCTGCTCCCCGCACTGGACATCGAAAACCCTAAAATCCGCCTCGCAGAGAATAACGGCTGGGCGCTGGATGCGTACCGCTTCGATGATCTGGAGCCATTCTTTCATCTCACAGAACGTGTGCCAGTCAGAGGAATTGCATGAAACAGAAAGACCGCAACGCCACCATCAAAATGGTTCGGATCGACCGAATCCACATCCTGAACCCACGGGTACGCAGCAAAAAGATATTCCTCGAAATGGCGGAGAATATCACCAAGGTTGGGCTGAAGCGTCCCATTACCGTTACCCCATCCAAGTCCACCGCCGGTAAAGATTACGACCTGGTATGTGGGCAAGGACGTATCGAGGCATTTCAGGCCTGCGGCCAGACGCACATTCCTGCCATCGTCATCAATGCCACTGAGGAAGAAACCCTGATTATGAGCTTGGTTGAGAATCTTGCCCGTAAACAGCATCGCTCGATGGAGTTACTGCACGGTATCGAGGTGCTTCAGCAAAAAGGCTATGATGCAAAGACTATCGCCAAGAAAACCGGCTTGGGCGATAGCTACACCAAAGCAATCATTGATTTGCTGGCACGGGGTGAAGAACGGTTAATTGCCGCTGTAGAATCAGGCCAGCTGCCCCTGACCGTCGCTATCTCCATTTCCAATTCACCCAACGACGAGCAAAAAGCATTGCGGGAGGCCTATGAGAATAAGCAGCTGCGCGGCAATCGCCTACTCATGGCAAAGAAGCTGCTGGAAACCCGCAAGCTACACGGGAAATCACTGAAGAACAATCATCGCGGCGGTAAAAATAAAAACTCCACCGCAATATCCTCTCAGGATGTCCTAAAAATTTATCAGAAAGAAGTGGATAGGAAGAAGCTCATCACGCGCAAAGCCGATGTGGTGAACAACCGTATGCTCTTCATCGTGGAAGCCCTGCGTGGCCTTATGGCAGAAGAAAATTTCGTGACCCTATTAAAAGCTGAGGGTTTGACGACGATGCCGAAGCCGCTGGCACATTTGCTGGAGGATAAACGATGAAAAGTAATAAGCAGGGAATTAAGCCGCAACCAGATGGTAGCATTCAGATAGGCTTTGATAGCGATATGGTAGAGCTATCCCTGTCGCAGATTGTGCCGTTGAAAGTGGTCGCGGCAAGCCTTTCCGAGAGTTCTAAATACAAGCAGATTCTATCCTCTATCCGCGAGGTAGGCATCATTGAGCCGCCCGTGGTATCGCCGGAGAATCGTTCCCGCCAACGCTTCATATTGCTCGATGGCCATATGCGTATCCAAGCCCTGCGTGATTTGGGCATAGATACCGTTACCTGCCTCATTTCTTCTGATGATGAAGCCTTCACCTATAACAAGCACGTCAACCGCCTTTCGCCTATTCAGGAACATCGCATGATTTTGAAGGCAGTGGAGCGCGGTGTGCCGGAAGCAAAAATAGCAAAGGCGCTTAATCTCGATGTTCAACGAATCATCCTGCGCCGCAATCTATTGGAAGGAATCTGTCAAGATGCCGCCGACATGCTGAAAGATAAGATGGTTGCCATAGGAGTGTTTCCTATTCTCCGGCGCATGAAACCATACCGCCAAATCGAGGCTGTAACGCTGATGAATGACTCGCAGAGCTACACCACCTCCTATGCACGGATGATGCTGATTGCCACGCCTAAAGACCAGTTGGTGCAGCCCGACAAGCCCAAGCACATCAAAGGGCTGACCCCGGAGCAAATCGCACGCATGGAAAGCGAAATGGCCAGCCTCCAGCGCGAGTACCGTTTGATTGAAGAAAATTTTGGAACCGATGTTCTGAATCTGACTCTTACCAAGGCATATCTCGGCAAGCTCCTCGGTAATGCACGCATCGTGCGCTATTTTGCGCAGCACCATAACGAGATTCTCAGAGAGTTTCAGAAGATCACCGAAATTACGTCGTTGGGCGGGGAAGCGGCGTAGCTGAAGCAGGGATGCACCAGCATCTAACGGGGACCGGGACCCATAAGCGCCGGGACCGCAGGAGAAGCCGCACGTCGATGCGGAGCAAGTGCGGTGGTGGGAATGGCGGCGACCCCGTTCACAGCCCACTAGGTCGGCTTGAGTTTTCGCTGACTGGCTGCACCAGTGAAGCAGGAAAGCCGTAAGACTTCGCTGGTGTATTAGCGCATTGACCGGAGAACGCGGTTAAATATTTTTCGTGCATCAACTTTTAATACTCTACACACGGTAATGAATTCAATCACATCAAGCCTGCGTTCGCCATTTTCATATTTTGATACAAAGGATTGAGGCTTTTCAAGCAGCATCGCTAATTCTGCTTGCGTCATCCCAGCCTTCATTCTTGCTTGCGATACCAAGTCAAGAAAGTACTGGTTTTCTTTAGAATATAACGTTTTCCGCACTGCACAAAACCTTGATTAGGTATTGAGAGACGGCTAAACCTGTTTTGGGATTATCCCATAATAGGATAATTATTATGCCTTATACGATCATTTTTATGGGTTTCCGGCCAATTCATTAATCTTCTTAATTTCTTACATTATGTATATAATACATGTGTTTGAATAATTAGCGACATAGCCCAAACCCATAATCTGTCATAAATATTTAACAAACAATTAAGAAATATTGTGCTAACGCTCACTAATGTTCACGCACGACACAGATAATCGTACGAAGTCCTCACTGCGCCCATTGCGCGGAGAGCTTGCTAACTGGCGCACGGCAATCGGCGGCATAGTATATGATCGCTGCGCCGAATCCATGAAGCGACGCTTTAGCTCCATCCAAGGAAAAGCTGAGGTTGTGTGGGATTACGATATTGAAACGGTAATCCGCGATATTGACAAGGAACTGGCATCATATCCAGAGGAACAGAGGGTATTTCAAAAGGAGGCCGAAAAAGCTCGCTTTCTTATGAAACACGGCTACGTGCCAAACCCCGATAACACACGTGCCGAAGAATCTCCTAACGTAACAACACCAGAACTACAGCTGCTATGGGGTGCAACAATTTCACAACTGGCTATTCATCCTGAAAAAATGAAAGAATGGCCAGAAAGCGAGCAATCAAAAACAGGGGATGTGGGGGATACAAATTGTTGGAAACAATTTGTCGAGAACCCCACGCTCAAAGATTACCTTTCAGAATACTCCTACATCGCCAGCCGTGCGGGCGTGAATCCCGGAACCACTATTGGCTGGGGGCGACCCGGTAGCTGGTTTTGGTGCGCTCCAAGTTATAATCATATTAACTCTGATTTGGCATTTTCACTTATTTTTGGGCTCGACCCAACGAGCGCCATCGTTCTGCATGAAATCGGGCATAGCCAGCACTCCTTGGGGTTCACCGAGAAAATGGCGCAAGTACACGGGGAAATGTCCGAAATTATGGAGCGCAGCCAAAAGGCTGAGAAATTTTCTGGTCCCGATCAGGTGCGCTACAACTACCTTATTCACAAATTCCATTTGATGCAGGATTGGCACTATCATATTGAGGAAAATCCTATCGACTTCTTTGCTAACACCTACGGCGATAGTTATGCATGGTTGATGGCAAAAGCCGATGCGCTACGCGTCGGCATGCAAAGCCCCAATAAATTAGGCGTTGAGGTTAAAGCTGAAAAGCTACGCAAGCCTGAAGAAAAAATGAAAATTAGAGAAGGCACAGAAGCAGCGGAGGAGGCAGGTCAAGTTCTGGCTGCTCGCAAAGGCTTGTTGTCTGGATTTTATGGCTTTTATAACGGCTACACAACAGACGATGATATAATTCCCGAAAAAGATGGGCGTAATCCAACACTGGAAGCGGCAAAGCTAACTAGACAGGATTATGAGTTAATTAAGCAGGTTCTTGGCGCTGAACACACGGAAGGATTGGATGGGAAGTTTGACACGATTTACAGCCTTAGCGGTGTTAAACCGCGTGGACAAATGCGCTTACAACCGCTCCCAAACCTTCCAAGCGGATTGCTAGAATCACCCATCGGCAAAACCCGCCGTGACATTGCGGAAACCTATTGCGATGCACGTAATGCTATTATTGATGAAATGTGGATGCGTTACGCAGAACCGCTGGCCGAGAAATACCTATCACAATTACCAACAACTGCCGAAGATATTTACCTCGATTTCTTAAAAGAGGGTTTGCCCGGTGAGAATCCCGGCGATGAAGGCGACCGTGCGATGGAAGAAGAAATGGAGCGCAGCGGCTCCAGCGCCGAAGAAATAAAAGAACAGGGGGAAGCGTGCGACGGTGAAGCTCCAGAACCCAAAGGACGCGGAAAACCGGGCGGACAAGGCGGAAAGAATCGCACTAATAATAAAGACCCGGAATTACCAGAAGATGCCTCCGTTACGCTCGATAAACTTACACAACGCTTCAAAGGCACCGAATCAAAAATCGAGGAACTGTACCGTAAATTGCTGTTAGGTCAGCCAATCTATCCTCAACCGCAAAAAGGCGCTGACCATGATTCGTCGTGGGATTTGCCAAATGACCCCGACGATATTGATGAAGACACAATGATTTCCCGCTGGCGCGAAATCAAATCAGGCATGCCGCGCACACGCCAAAGTTACGAGTGGCAAGAGGAAGAAGAAGACCCTAAACCACAACCGGCTAAGCGTACTAAAATCGACGTGGTGTTTCTGCTGGATAGTTCCGGCTCTGTGCAAGGTGACGCGTTTAACCTTGGTCTTACCGCTGGCGGATTACTCTACCGCCCCGCAACTAAAGTAAATGGCATTAACGTCTATGCTGGGTTGCTTGGTAACCCGCGTCCTTACGTCATTGCTCAGCCCGGCGACAGTAATGAGAAAACAGATCGCGAGTTTGCAAAAGTAGCAACTAGCCAAGGTTTAAGCGGTGATGGGGATAAAGTCGCCGTACCACTTTCTGTCTTCCTTGGAAAAATTGCTGAAAACAACCGTACGTTATTTGCTCCTAGCCATCATACCCACTTTATCGTCGCGTCCGATGCTGCCCATACTGATGGCAGCGCGGGCTTTGAAAAACTGGAAGAAGTGCTGGCGAACAAAGATGCGCATGTAACCATTGATTATCTAATTATTGGCCACGCCAATCGCCAAATTTTTGAGCTGGCTAAAAAGTACCCTGAAAAAATGAAAATCCGACAATGCAATGACATCAACCGCATGCCGAACGATGTGCTGGAGTTACTGACGGAACGAGTAGCTTCGACACAACGCAATCTCACTAACGTTAACCTAACAACTCGACTCGCTGCTCTCGATGCAATGGGTGAAAAAGAAAAATCGGGAAAGGCAAGAACAAGGTAAAATTATGGCAGGCACTCCAAAACTCGAAGTCGATCAACATGGCGCATGCCACTTGTCGCATGACAAAGGCCGCTTAAAAGAGGAAGCTTGGCTTCCTATAGGCGATAGTGACATGCCTTACCCTATCCATTTGCATCAGGTGGGGGACCGTCCTGAAGATATTAGCAGTTACGAAGTATGGTCGCTGCCCGGTGATAACGCCAAAACCGATCCCCTGCGTCGCGGGCTCTTCATCAATTCCTATTACGTTGATTATTTTTACAGCCAAATCTCCGAAAAACCAGAAAGCTTTAGAGCCGATTTAGCAAAAATTTCAGCTGAATTGGGTAAAGTTGATGGCAAAGCGCCCAGCGATGATGAAACCTACATGGCGCTTGCCCGACAAAAGGCGATGCTCCGCGTAATGGGTGAAGCATATCGCAACATGCCAGCGCCAAGCGCATTACCTGCATTTGCACAATTACTGCGTTTGTATGAAAAGCATGAAGGATTACCCGTAGCTCTCATCGTTGGGCCACCTGGCATCGGCAAAACTACGCTGGCAAATATCGTCGGCAACGTCATGGACCCGCGCGGTCCAATTTATTTTGATTGCGGCGGCAAAGACATGACGCAGCTTATCGACCGACTTGAATTTAAGGAAAGCTATAATAAGGGCGTTCGCACGAAGCTCGATAAGTTCCTTGAAGAGGACCCTATCCACTATTCTGAGAAAACTCTGGAAGCGCTTGAATGGCTCAAAACCAATAATCTTGCACGTTTTAGTAAGGGAAAATACACAGTTCAGTGGGATGCTATACCGGCTCAATTCGATATGGGCGGCGAGAATCTTAAAGAGATCTCTGAAAACGCAGGTAACCAAACAAAATGGAAGGATATTGCAGGGCATTTACGCACTATCGTTGAATCTGAAAAACTCGGAGCTTCTGTTTCGGACGATTTCCCCTTTGAAATCGCCGATGGTCCACTTTTAGATGCCTATAATGAAGATCGCGTATTGGTGCTCGACGAATTGAACCGCTACCGCCGCGATTCGATTGAAGGCTTCCGCAATATCTTTTTGTTCCTTACCAACCCGCGCCAAGCGACCTACCAATATACACGTAAAAACGGTACTGTTGTTACTTTTGAACGTGATAAAGTCGTGCATTCGCGCGCGTTCTCAATTCTTGCAACTGGCAACGACAACACAAATACCGAAAGCACTGCTCGCGATTTCGACGCATCGCTTAAAGAACGCTTCGAACGTGTGTTAATTCCCGAAGCCAACAAAGTTGATTATGCGCACGCGTTCTGCCGTGAGATCACGAACCTACCAATCATTACTTTAGCAATGATGTATGGTGTTAATTTGCAGCATCCTGACCGTGATCCGAAACTGGCTAAGGAATTCGGCCTGTTCCTACGCGAATTGTACGATTTGGGTAAAAGCGAAGATGAAATAGCTTACGATCCTAAACGTCACCTGAAGCTGGAAATGATTAAAAACTGGCAAGGGGCTTTGAAGGCTTCACAGGCTGTTGCAAATGCCTATTACGACACATG
This sequence comes from uncultured Azospirillum sp., assembly GCA_964578965.1. GTDB lineage: Bacteria > Pseudomonadota > Alphaproteobacteria > Rickettsiales > UBA3002 > QFOX01. The sequence goes on along the minus strand of CAZOFC010000012.1, from coordinate 4,904 downwards.
GTATTTGTTTAATGACCCGCAAAAGGCGTTAGCGGCGAGTGCCGATCAAAATGATGTAGTTGAGGAGTTAGACAACCCTCGTGGCTATAAAACGAACGTGGGTCCGGGTATGCGCCTTATGCTTAAGCATATACGCGATGCGATGGACGGTAACGTGGTGGCAACCATTCCACCCAAAAGCGACCTCACGCCAAACGTAGCGGCTTTTAGCCGGATTCCTTCCCGGCGACCTCGTGTGTCAGCGGAACACGCTTATCAAAATATGGGTGATTCGTTCTCATTGGTGGCGGAAAACTTCCTGCGTACTAATATGCAATTATTGGGTAAGCAAAAGTTATGGGCTCGCCTTCGTCGTACGTTCGAGGAAAATGGTTTGCTTGAGCCAGAAGTTAGCATTGCCGCTCGCACCGGCGCACCTTTGCAATTACGTGAAATGTTGAGTGGCGACCCGATAGGCAATATGCCCGATACTGACCATGCACAATTACTTAATTTGATCGAGCAACATTTGCGCGAGAAACACGGGATTCCAGCCGATCAAGAATTGGGCGTTACAGGACAAGAGGTTACAAAAGCGCTTGGTGAATTACTGGCATTAGAGCGTGCTAATAAAATTGTTTTGAACCCCCACCCTCGTGCCAATCTTGTGCCATTGATTAGTGATGATCGTACAGCACTCGACCCACATACGCATGGCCACCGCGATTTTGTGAAATCTGGCTTTGTTGTGGATAGTGTCCGCAACCCTTGGTCAGGCGAACCAAGCGTTTACGATAATCGCGCCGGACTGGATTACATTGACCATGACCAGCTAGTTCTAAGTCTTGTTGCTCCAAAGTTCCGCGAATTTACCCAAAGCGCAGTTTATACGGGCGCAATCTCTGCAAGCGGTATTGTGCCGGAAACAGGGCAGCCCCCTGCAATCGAAATGGCACAAAATAAGTTCCAATTCCCGACCGACCAGCAGAATACTGCAATGGCTCAGCTTGGGATAACGACGGTTGTAACTGGCAAACCCGGCAGCAAAGATACAGAGCCGGTTCATATTATTTCCCGTACCCATCCCGATAGCACGGTGATTGTGGGCGGGCATGCAAGTAAGGCAGTGCGAAATTATCTTCGCAGCATTCAATTAGCAAATCGCGGAAAAGATGAAGCTGACCGTCTGCATATTTACTACGTTGACCGTTACGATTCACATGCAGAAGAAAAGTTAGAAGAATTACTTAAATTTGTAACGGAATCAAAGGGCGAATCGCGTGAGCAGCATGCCACGCGATTACAGCAAGTACGCGAGGCATTTTTGATTCGCAATCACCCCACAAAAGAAGCGGAAGACCGCAAAATTACCGACCTTAAAAAGCTAATGATTAACCCTAAATTATCGGAGTGCGAACTGCCAAACTTCGCCGTAAATGCCGAGTTAAAAGAAGTGATACAAATGGTGAACGCTACCCCACCGGATTTAGGAAATCAGCCGCAAGCAATGGGGGGGAGAGCATGATGATGACTGTTGAAAACAACATAGAAGTCGTGTCGCTGCATTTAGCGCGGCAAAAAGCGATGCAGACGCAAATTGCGCAGGTGCATCAATCAACCATTTACGGCATCAATTTGCCGTGGGTTACTAAAGAACTTTGCGCCGACCAGCATATAATCGCCATCCGCGAACAAAGCGAATTTATCAGTGCAATGCGTAATCCTGCTGCAAAATACCTGCTTATTCTGCAAAGCGCGCAAATTAGCCTATCAATGGTTGAAGCAGCTCTAAAAGCACAACCACAAAACCGTACCGTATTCATGGAGCTTGTATGAGCAACAATAACAACCAACAAAACCAGCATGTACGCGGTCAGCTGCAAGCAAAATACCTAGCATTCGTTAAGGAGCTACCGGAAGTGCCCGCAGCAAAAAGAAATGCACTAGGCTTTAGCAACACAGGACAGCCCTCTGGCTTGGTAAGCGTAGGCGTTCGCGCAAACGCAAATGAAGCACTCGCCACTATCGATAGCAAACTCGAATGGAATGAGAAAATCGAGCCCGAGGATTTCCTGCGTCGGGGTGCTCGACTACCTGTTGCTTTGTTTGAAAGACCGAACAACTCCAAGGAAGTAAGCGCCTTTCAGAATCTGGATGATATTTTTCGATTTTTCCATCAAAGGGATTCAGGATTTATTCGCAATGCACCTGATGGCGGCAATGCACAGCAACCGGGCAGCCAATTTGATTTGAGCCTGTTGGAAGTACCTGTGCCGGTAACGAATAACGACAATGAATACGATAGTATTTTAGGCAGACTACGCTCTCAAGTTCGTGGGCAATCGAGTGAAACGACGAAACCTTGGCAAGATCGTAGTCAGGCACGTCCTCCTGTTTGGGAACGGATATTTAGCGGTGACATTTGGGCTAACCGTTTAGGCCAAATGATGACGCTTTTTTATGCCATCGAAGACAGCAAGACTAAATTGCCCATGAAGATGGAAATTTTGGCTGACCGGGTAGAAGCTTATTCAAAGCGGGGGGATGATGTTTGGAGCGTGCTTCGCACCTATCGTACACTCACCGTAGAGGATTTGCTGACGCGTGTAAGTGTTGAAGGGCAACGACTTACTCCTGATGAACATGGCCGCTGCCCTCTCGAATATAAGGCAGTATGGGAACATATCGATGAAATTATGGCACGTATGCCTGCCGACCAACAATTCACTCGTCATCAACTAGTCGAGCAAGAGTTAGGCCGCCATTATTTCGACCCTATTTTCCTAGAGGAAGTTGAACAACCAGGCGGCACGTTGATGCGTAAAGCGTTTGAAATGGGACATATCGACGATTTCTTTAAGCTAGCAAACCGTTCGGGTAAACTGCTTGAACGCATTGAGGTTGACGACATTATGAAAGCAAAAACCACCACGGAAACAGAGCCATTGATCGAGATTGCTTTCAAGAACGAGCAACTTGAATCAGTAATGAAAGCTGCGAATTGGCGTTTGAATCCCCGCGCCCCGTTCGAACTATTCAAAGGGCTGCCAGATAGGCTGAAGAAAGATGCAAAATTCGACCCTGAAAAAGCTCCAGCTGCTCACATGGTCAACTTTGCTTCGGCCTTACAAGCTTCCCGGTCAGATAGTTCTACACCGACTTGGGTAAGCGGCAGGAAATAATTACCACCGGCACAACATTTTCCCCACCTCGTTGTGATCGAGAATTTGCCTCGCCGTTCCGTCCGTTAGCGCATCCTGCTTACTGATATAAATCGGCCTGCCGATGGCACAGAAGCTGTCAGTCACGCGACCATTTATCGCGCAGGCGTTCAGCAGCATCGCCATCAGCAAGAGTGCGACGGTTTTTGTCTTGGACTTCATGGGATTTTCTCACGTTTTCGGATTGCGTTTCCAGCGCATCCACCCGCTCGGCATTCCGACCAGCGCGACGAGCGGCCAGCAGAATGCCGAGGAATGAAAGCGCCGCCATACACCACGCGGCCACGCGCAGCCCATTGGTGGTGAAGAAGGCTTTGATGGCGGCAATCATATTTTGCCTTCCTTGCGGGCTTGGTAGCGGCTCCACGCGATGTAGAGCAGCGCCATTGCCAGCACCGCGACGATTGCCCAGGGTGCAGCCTGCGCCAGTGTGGTCGCAAGCGGCATGGCAGGCTCCAGCGTTTCTATGGCCTGTGACACCGCGCCGATACCAACACTGGCAACGCCTCCGATTTTGGTGGCAACCATTGTGTCGGTGCTCCCGATAGGCTTAATCTGGTTCAGTGCATCCTTGGCGCTTGTTGGCGGCTTGGTGTCGATGTCATTGAAGAATAGATGCCCACTGCTGATGTAGGCAGGCTTCTTCCCACGCGACCATGCTGGTTTTACCGCAGGCGTGTGGTAATGAGTGCTAGCATTGGTCGGGTCAACCAGCTGGTGATCGACCGCTTTCATGGCAATTTCTACGCATTTATTGAACCACGCGCCATTGGCCTTGAATATCCGCGCCCGGTTCGGGTCGCTGGTGTTCCAGCAGCTGAATTGATACGGCTGGATGCACACGGATTCCACGTCATCCGGCCAGTTGGGTAATGCCACCCGGTTCATCACCACGCAGGCAATGGCCGTGGCATCCTGAATATCATGGGGTTTGGCCTCGCCGTAAAGCGTGCGTGCCAGCGTGTCGATATGTTCTGCTTTCGTCGTCATAAGTTTCTCCATTGGTTGTGTTATTTCCAAGTCAGGTTGCCAGCCGCGAAGCTGAGGAAGGCCACAAGGCCAGTCCAAAGCCCTCCGACGATCAGGAGTGTGCGAAAGCTTCCTTTTCCCTGATTTGCCAGTGCGGTGAGCGCCTTCACTTCCTCCATCAACAGATCGACCGTTTTAGTGAGCGCTTGAATTTGCGCCTGCATGACGGCTAGCTGTGAACGCACATCGATCTCTTCGTTCGGTGCCATTGTTCCTCCTGAGTTTTGAGCATAAAAAAACCGGCTCAGTGGCCGGTGGTGAGTTGCGATGGTGGGTGTGGTTATTCGAAATATCCGTTGATCATCACCAACCCACGGATGATCTGGGATGCGGTGGCGGTTGCCACCGGTATGCGCAGGATGACATGGGCAAAAGTGCCAGCCGCCACATAGAGCGGTGCATCAAGGTTCACGTCGATGGGTGTTATTGCGCCACCAATCGGCGTTCCCACCGGCATGGACTGAATGCCAAGCGGTACGCGACGCGGTGCGCGTGTGCCTGCCGTGTTGGAATCTGCCGTGGCGAGCGACACAGCGGTGGAGCCAATACCCAGCGCCCATTGTAAAAGTGTGGGTGTAGTGGCAGATGCTGCACCCATGTTGAAGGTTTCAATCCGTACGCCACGGATCACCAGATTGCGGTTGCCGCCACCGGCTGCCGCTACTGGAACCTGAA
>CAZOFC010000011.1:0-22471 GCA_964578965.1 uncultured Azospirillum sp. | reverse complement strand
GAGCACAGCACTGTATTTACCGCTGATTTTTTTCCATGCGGCTTGTGCCTCGCCCTCGGACTTGAATGCACCAAGCTGCAGCTTGTAAGCCCCACCTGCGCTTGCTTTCGCGGGTGCTTTTTCTGCCTTCGGCTTGCTTTCAGCTTTTACTTTTTCTGGCGCTGTTGCTGGCGTTTTTGTGGCTGGTTTCTCGTTCACCAGTTGTGGCGCCGAGAAGGATTTTTCAACAGGCTTGGCGGGTGCCGCCTCGACTGGTTTTGCAACTGGCTCAGTCGCCGCAAGTGCTGCGGTGGTGGCCGCAGCGGCCGATTGTGTATCGACCGGCTTTGCGGGTGCTGTCACCGGCTCTGCCACATACGTGGTGGTGGTTGCTGGTGCAGTAGCGGGCGCTGCTTCCTTAGCCACAGGGGCTGGTGCTGCAGCCGCAGGGGCTTCCTGCGCAGGGGTAGCTTGCGTGGCAGGCAGTGCTACGGGGCGCTCAGGCTCTGGCAGCAGTTTTTCCCCCGTCTGCGTCGCGCCGTTTGGTGAAATCACATCGTAAATCGTTTTATCCTGATTGGCGAATTCCGCGCCATCGGGCGTGGTGGGTGCTTCTTTCATCGGTGCGCTGTCTGCTTCCACCACCATCATCTCATCGGCATTGATGGTATTCGCGCCCGAGTGATACGCAAAATAGGCAAGGGCCGCAAAGCCGCCCACCGCGATGGCCAGCACCATCCACGACATCGCGCGCGAACCTGCGAGCGGTTTGGTGTCGTCGATCTCAGCGTAATCATCCATATCTGGTCTCATCGTAATTCCTCCACTGGCTGCACACCACAGACATTAAGCCCCGACGCTACAACAACCGTAAGCGCCCGCGCAAGTGATAAACGCGCGGTGGTGAGCGCCGGTTGCTCGGGTTGAATGAAGCGAATATCGCTATCCTTGCTACCCACATTCCACAGCCCATGGAAGCTCGCGGCCAGCTCCTCGAGGTAATAAATAATCCGGTGCGGCTCATGCGCAACCGCCGCCTGCTCGATGAGCCGCGGCCAGCCCGCCAACAGCTTGATGAGCGCCATTTCTGCCGGGTGGCTCAGCAGCGTAACATCGCCGTTTGTTTTTGAGGCTTCGTAGGCATCAGGCATCTGCTCTCGTGCGAGGCGCAGCACCGATTTGGCACGTGCATGCGCATACTGCACATAAAATACCGGGTTATCCTTCGATTGTTCTTTCACTTTATCGAGGTCAAAATCCATATCCGCATTGGTTTTGCGCATCAGCATCACAAAGCGTAAAATATCCTTGCCCACTTCATCGAGCACGTCGCGCGCGGTCACAAAATTCCCGGCGCGTTTGCTCATGCGCACGGGCTCGCCATTTTTGGTGAGGTGCACCAGCTGGCACAGCTTAATGTCCACCGAGACTTTGCCATCCGAGAGTGCTGCGGCACTGGCCTCCATGCGCTTCACATACCCGCCATGGTCCGCCCCGAACATATAAATCAGCGTGTCAAACCCTTGCGTGCCATCGCGATGCGTGCGGGTGATTTTATCCATCGTTAGCGCCAAGTCGCCCGCGAAATAGGTATAGGCGCCATTGGCTTTGGCCACCGTGCGGTCCGAATCATCGCCAAATGCGGTCGAGCGGAATAGTAGCTGCTCTACCGGTTCCCAATCCTCAACCTTTTCGCCTTTGGGCGGCTCAAGCGTCCCGCGATAGATATGCCCCTTCTCCTCTAGCAGCTTTACGGCTTCAGGGATTTTGCTGCGCAAGCGCGCCTCCGAGGTGAAGACATCATGCACAATGCCCATATCCGCAAGGTCGGATTTAATCAGCGCCATCATCGAATCGATCGCCATGTCACGCGCTATCTCGATTTGTTTTGCCTCTGGCATCTCTTTCAATGCCGCACCGTGTGTGGCCTTGAGTGCCTCGCCCACATTGATAAGATACTCCCCAGGGTAAAGCCCGGCGGGAATGTCGCCAATATCCTCGCCCAGCGCCTCGCGGTAGCGTAGCAGGGCCGATTTCGCGAGCACCTCGACCTGCGCGCCCGCATCGTTGATGTAATATTCCTTCGTGACCCGATGGCCTGATTTGAGCAGCAACGTGGCGAGCGCATCGCCGTAAACCGCGCCGCGCGTGTGCCCAATATGGAGTGGGCCCGTAGGGTTAGCCGAAACATATTCCACATTGATATGTTTGCCCGCCCCCATCGTCGAATTGCCGTAGCTTGTATCAAGCGAGAGGATTGCAGGAATGATGGATTGCCACATCGCAGGCGTTAGCGTGAAGTTAATGAAGCCGGGCCCCGCCACATCGACCTTCGCAATGCCCTCGACTTCGCGCAGTTTCGTGGCAAGCTGCTCAGCAATGTCGCGCGGTTTTTGTTTCGCTTGGCCCGCAAGCACCATGGCGGCATTCGTGCTCAAATCGCCATGGGTTGCATCGCGCGGCGGCTCGAGCGTAATCGCATCAGTCTTATAGCCACTGGCCACGGCTTCCACAGCGGCAAGCACATGGTTACGATAGGTTTCAAAAAGGTTCATTAGGTTCTCTGTTTTGGGTCAAATATCCGCGCGTGCTCCTCTAGCGCGAAGCGGTCGGTCATGCCAGCGATAAAATCGGCGATCACCTCGGCGGTGCGCTGGGTGCCGGCACCATCGGTCTGGGCATACCATACCCCAGGCAAACAGTTCGGCTCGGCGTGGAAGAAGCGGAACAGCTCGGCCACCACGCGGCGCGCCTTGCTGGTCATACGGTTCACCTTGAAGTTGCGGTACATATATTTGAACAAGAAACTCTTGATGGAGCGGTGCGTCAGTTCCATTTCCGCCGAGAACTGGACAAGTGGCAAACCAAGGTGACGCACATGCTCCGCACTCGTGATGCGGTGCTGGGTGATGCGGGCTTTGGTGGTCATCAGCACATCCGCCATCATGCGGTTGATCAAACGACGAATCACCTCATGGCTGTGCCGCTGCACGGAAAGCATCGGGTGCTCCGCCCGTACGGATTTAATTAAATCCCCAAGCAACGGCAGGGTTTCAAGGTCACGCAAGGTGAAGAATCCCGCACGCAGGCCGTCGTCAAGGTCGTGGTTGTTGTAAGCAATATCATCCGCAATCGCGGCCACTTGCGCCTCGGCGCTCGCAAACGTATGCAGCTCAAGGTCCTGTTGCTGGACATAATAGAGCATCGCGCGCGGCAGCGGCTTCGCGTTCGCCACCCCAACCAGCGGGCCGTTATGCTTGGCAATGCCCTCAAGCGTTTCCCAAGTTAGGTTCAGCCCGTCAAAATCCGCATAGCGCTGCTCCAGTTGGGTGATGATGCGGATGGTTTGTGCATTATGGTCAAAGCCGCCAAAGCCCTGCATCGCCTCGTTCAGTCCGTCCTCGCCCGCATGGCCAAACGGGGGGTGGCCCAAATCATGCGCAAGCGCCAGTGCCTCGGCCAAGTCCTCGTTCAAATTCAGGCTGCGCGCCAGCCCGCGCGCTAGCTGCGCCACCTCAAGCGAATGGGTCAGGCGCGTGCGGTAATGGTCCCCCTCATGGTTGACGAACACCTGCGTTTTATATTCCAACCGCCGAAAGGCGACGGAATGGATAATCCGGTCGCGGTCGCGCTGATGGGGCGTGCGCATGCTACACTCCGCCTCGGGCATGAGCCGTCCGCGGGTGTGCTCGGGGTGGGTGGCATAGGGTGCTAATTGCGAAGATGATTTTGTCATTGCGGCACTTTAATGCAGCAAACGCGAGCGCGCAACTTAGGTTTTTGAGTATTTACAGCGAGCCGTCATGCCGTGTTTACCACGGCATCCCGCTTTACAATAAATCAAGCTGGACCCCGTCATAAAGACGGGGTGACAAGCCGTTGTAATTGGCGCAATGATACACTATATCTTCCCCATGAATCAAAACTTCACCGTTTCTGAATCCGCAAGCCGCCGCATCGCGCACCTGCTAAAAAGCGAACCGGCAGGCACACGCCTGCGCGTCGCGGTCGAGGGGGGTGGCTGCTCAGGCTTTCAATACAAATACGATTTCGTGACCGACGAACCCGCGGCGGATGATGTGATGTTTGGCACTGCCGACGCCCCCGTGCTGGTGGATACCACCTCACTCGAATTTTTGAAAGACGCGCAGCTCGATTACATCGAGCGTATGGACGCCGCCGCGTTTGAAATCACCAACCCCAATGCCAAATCCGGCTGCGGCTGCGGGAATAGTTTCAGCGTAGCGCTCTAGCAAAAGATTTTCAGTATCAGCCTGTCATCAAACTACGATGTTTTACCACGCCCAGAAGTAGGTGTTTCGCGAACAGTGCCTGGCGCATCACGCTCAACCAGAGTACTTAACGGCCTGCTGTACACCACATCAATGGAGTCGATGATCTTCTCCACTTCAGTGGCAACCCCAGCGCGTGTAGCCATATACATTAACAAGTCTCGAGACGTCATTTTGGTGTAATCATGTTCACCAGGCGTCGTTGCCCCCGGAAACGCGAGTACGAGCCTGTCGACGTTATTCATGGGAAAAACAATAATCCCAGGTACGGCAGCATTCATCGCGCGCGCATCATCTTCCGTCGCATAAATGCAGCTTCCAGTTCCCTCAGATTTTCTCAAGCCGTTTTTGTATCGACTCAAGATTTCTATCAGCGTGCTGCCATCAACTGGCTCATCCTCAATGCCTATGATTTTCCGGTGCTCGTCCATTGGTTTCTCCAACTATTCTATGAACCTGATTGTAGTTCTGCATTGGCTTGCTGCTACAAGCGCATCAGAATACACTCTAAAGTCAGGTGAAGATTGCCCTGAACACACAACATACGCTATGCTTGAATAATGTCACTGATTTCCATCGCTACCTTCAACGTCAATTCCATCAAGGCGCGGCTGCCGAACCTGCTCGCGTGGCTCGATGAGGCACGGCCCGATATTGTGCTGCTGCAAGAACTCAAATGCGTCGATGAAGCCTTCCCCGCCATGGAGATTGAAGAGCGCGGCTATAACATCGCGAGCCACGGCCAGAAAACCTATAATGGTGTCGCCATCCTTTCCAAATTCCCGCTAGATGATGTGACTCGCGGCTTGCCACCACTTAAGCCTTCCCCCCTCGCGGGGGAAGGTGGGATGGGGGGGCCAGATAATGAGGCGTTTTATTTCAACGCCCCCTCACCCCGCCCCTCTCCCGCAGGGGGAGAGGGTGCGGTCACCCAAGCCCGCTACATCGAGGCGGTGGCGAGCATCAAAGGTAGCGCGATTCGCGTCGCCAGCGTCTATGTCCCGAACGGTCAGGATGTAGGAAGCGACAAATTCCCCTACAAACTGAATTTCCTCGAGCGCCTGCGAGTCCATTGGGCCGAGCGCCTGACATACCATGAAGTGGCGGTGCTTGGCGGTGATTTCAATGTCGCCCCTGCGCCGATCGATGTCTATGATCATGCTGCCCTTGATGGCTCGGTCTGCTATCACCCAGCGGAGCGCGCGCGCCTGAGTGCTTTCATGCATCTGGGGCTTTATGACGCCTTCCGTGTCGCGAACCCAACAAAACAACAGTTCAGCTGGTGGGATTATCGCAATGGCGGGTATGACCGCGGCCATGGCCTGCGCATCGACCACTTGCTACTCTCGCCCATGGCGGTCGATACACTCACAGGCTGCGTCATCGATGAAACGCCACGCCAGCAGGAGAAACCCTCCGACCACGCACCCGTCATCGCAACGCTGGCATGCTAACACACAAGCGGCCTACCAGTAAGTGTCTGTAAAAAATAAAAATTGTTTCACGTGAAACAATCGCAACGCTACTGCGAGTCGCGGAAGCGTACCTCGAACGGAAAATCATCTTTCGGTGCAGGGGTTTCAGCCACCGGAGGCGGCTCGCCCGACGAACCGGGGACGGCAAGTTTGACGCCTGCGTCATTCGTAGCAATTCCCGTGTAACTAAGTTCCTCGCGTGCGTTCTGGCGTGCAGGCGAGAGTTCATAACCGGGAACAGAGAGCGGCAGCACTTTGTTGCGCCCGGTGTTTTTTGCCTCATACAGCGCCACATCCGCACGCTTGAGCAGCGTTTCAGGCGTATCATCCGCCTGCATGGTCGCGCAGCCAATGCTGATGGTTTTCTTGATCGGGCTTTCAGGGTGCGGAATCACGAACGAGGCATTCTCAACCCCTTTGCGCAAGCGCTCGGCTGCTTCATAGCAGCGCACAGCGTCGGTCTCGGGCATCAGCACCACGAATTCTTCACCGCCATAACGCGCGGCCAAATCGGCACTGCGGATGGTTTTGACAATGACGTCAGCGAGTGTTTTCAGCACTTCATCGCCCGAGCTGTGGCCATAGGTATCATTCACACTCTTGAAGTGGTCCATATCCATGATAACGACCGAGAGCGCGCGGCCCTGCTCGGCCGCCTGCCGCACCAGGTTCTTCAAGTGCGTATCGAGATAGTGGCGGTTGTAAAGCCGTGTCAGGCCATCCGTCACCGCCATCGAGACCGATTCTTGGTAATTCGATTTCAGGGTTTCCTGATATTTCTTGCGACGAATCTGGGTTTTAATACGCGCCGACATTTCATTGAAATCCACCGGCGAGAGCAGATAATCATTCACCCCAAGCTCAAGCCCTTTGAGCATCAAGTGCTGTTCGTCTTCATCGACCAGCATAATGATAGGCACATGGCGCACCTGCTCGATGGCCTTGAATTGGGTGGCAAGGCGCAACCCATCAATATCCGCCAGCTGGGTGGAGATCATGATCAAATCAAGCGTGCCGGCACTGCGCGCAAACTCAAGCGCCTTTTGGTGTTCCGAAAAATGGGTCAGCCGGTAGCCGCTCGCCGCAAGCTTCTCGCTGATGCGGCGCACCTGCACCACATCATCATCGACCAGAATCAGGTTCGAGCCCGAAACATCGAGGTTAATCGAAAAGTCACTCGCGCTCATCCCCAGCTGGCTGCCGGATTTATCGCGCAAGCGCAGCTCATCAATCAGCACCTTGATACGCACCAGCGAGCGCACCCGCGCAAACAGCGCCGTGTCATTGATGGGTTTGGTAATGAAGTCATCCGCCCCCGCCTCAAGCCCGGCCACGCGGTCCGAGGGTTCGGAGAGCGCCGTCACCATCACGACCGGAATATGCGAGACATCGGGGTCTTGCTTCAAGCGGCGGCAGGTTTCAAAGCCATCAATCCCCGGCATCATGACATCAAGCAGAATCAGGTCCGGCTTTTTGGCTTTGGTCTGTTCAATCGCCTCAAAGCCATCCTTGGCGGTGATGACGTCGTAATATTCGTTGGTCAGCTTCGCCTCGAGCAACTTCACGTTGGCAGGCACATCATCCACTACCAGTACTAACCCTGTCATGCCGCGCCCCTATGCCAGCTCAATATGTGCGTCAAGAAAGCGGCGCACCGTGCTCAAAAACACATCGATCGCAATCGGTTTGCTCAAATAGGCCTCGCAGCCTGCGGCGAGGATTTTCTCTTCGTCATCCTTCATCGCAAAGGCGGTGACCGCAATGACCGGGATATGTTTAATCATCGCGTCCGCCTTGATTTTGCGGGTAATATCAAGGCCCGAGATCTCCGGCAGCTGAATATCCATGATGATAAGGTCCGGCATAACGTTGCGGGTGATACTGATGGCCTCAATGCCTTCCTTCGTTTCAAAGGTGAGATAGCCATTCGCGCCCAGAAGGTCGCGAAACAGCTTCAGGTTGAGGTCGTTATCTTCGACGATCAGTATTTTTTTGGCCATGCGCGGCAACTACTCCTGAGTTACTATGCAATATACTGCCTTTTTTGAGAATTACTACGAAAAATGACTAACTTTTTCCCTGTGGAAAGATGTTCGCTAGACAGCGCAGAGCGGGCCTTGCATTTATTTCAAAACCGCGAGGTTCATCTTCTTAGTGCGCCGAACCCCAATCCGTGCCTTTACCAACCTCAACTACTAACGGTACTGAAAGCGTAGCCACCCGCTCCATGGCACGCTTAACGTCAGCTGCCACGGAATCCGCTTCAGCAATCGGCACTTCAATCACCAATTCATCATGCACCTGAAGCAATATCCTTGTCTTACCGGCGACTGACGTCTGGCGACTGGCGACTACCTTATGCACCTCCACCATCGCAAGCTTGATGATATCAGCAGCAGTCCCCTGCAGCGGAGCATTAATGGCGGCACGCTCCGAGAATTGGCGTAGTGCACCATTCTTGGCATTGATGTCCTTCACATGCACGCGGCGGCCAAACAGTGTCTCCACATAGCCATGTTCGCGGGCGAAGGCGATGGTGCTATCCATGTATTCGCGAATACCCGGGTATTGCTCAAAATATTTGGCGATGTAATCCGCCGCCTCAGCACGGCTAATGCCGAGCTGTACACTCAAGCCATGCGCACTGATGCCATAGATAATACCAAAGTTAATGGCCTTAGCACGGCGGCGAATTTCGCTGGTCATTTGCTCAAGCGGCACACCAAACATCTGGCTTGCCGTGAGGGCATGAATATCCACCCCATCACGGAAGGCCTGTTTCAGCGAATCCATGTTCGCCACATGCGCAAGCAGGCGTAGCTCAATTTGCGAGTAATCCGCCGAAAGTAGCGTGAATCCCTCGGGCGCCACAAACGCACTACGAATACGCCGCCCCTCTTCCGTACGAATCGGGATGTTCTGCAAGTTCGGATCGCTTGAGGAGAGACGGCCCGTGGTCGTCAGTGCCATCGCATAACTCGTATGCACCCGCCCATCCCGCGCACTGATGGCGCGAGGCAATGCATCCGTATAGGTGCTACGCAGCTTACTATATTGCCGCCACTCGAGCACTTTTGCGGCAATCACATGCCCCTCTTCCGCCAACGCCTCAAGCGTTTGGGCATCCGTGGTGTAGGCCCCCGTTTTGCTCGACTTTTTGGCACCGCCTAATTGCAATTTATCATAGAGCACCTCACCCAACTGCTTAGGCGAGCCTACCGAAAATGGCATACCTGCGAGGGCAATGATTTCTTTTTCAAGCGCGTCGATCTTCACCGCAAATTGCGACGACAGCCCCGAAAGCATGGCCGTATCAATCGCGATACCCGCACACTCCATCGCCACAATCACGGGAATCAATGGGCGCTCGATGGTTTCATACACACGTGTCACTTTGCTTGCGGGCAATTGCGGTGCAAGTGCTGCATGAAGCCGCAACGTAAAGTCCGCATCCTCGGCGGCATAGTGGGTTGCCACATCAAGCGCGATTTCCGAGAAATTCTTCTGGTTTTTTCCTGTGCCGCATACATCCGCAAACGCAATCATCTTGTGACCAAAATGACGGTCAACGAGGAAATCAAGCCCCTGCGCATGCAGCCCGCCGCTTACGCAATAACTCATGAGCATGGTGTCGCCGATGGGGCTAATGTTCACCCCATATTTATCGAGCACCACGAGGTCGTATTTAATGTTGTGGCCCACCTTCAGCACGCTTGGATTCGCAAATAGCGGTGCCAATAATTCTAGCGCGCGCGCAAGCGGCAGTTGCCCTGCCACCAATTTCTTTGCCGTGCTTGCGGGGGTATCGAACAGCCCGCCTTGCGCGCTCGCCTGCGCCGCCTGCTCGCTCACATGTTGTAATGGAATATAACATGCACGGCCCGCCTCGGTAGCAAGCGAGATCCCCACCAGCTCCGCATCCACGGCATTGAGCGACGTCGTCTCCGTATCGATGGCAATCACGCTGCGTGCACTCGCATCCGCAATCCAGCGTACTAGCGCAGCTTCATCGGAAACAGTTTCGTAGTTGGCATGAATGGGCACGAGCGGGGCCACAATCATAGCCCTCTCCCCTTGCGGGAGAGGGTTGGGTGAGGGGGCGTGGAAATGATGCGCTCCACTTAAAGCCCCTTCACCACTGCGGCTAAACTCGCTGTGCTCGTTAAGCCTCATTGCCTCTCCCGCAAGGGGCGAGGCAGCGCCTATTGCACCGCCACTGATACCCGCACCGCCCACGCCCATTTTTTTTGCAAGGCTGGCAAAATTCTGCCGCTCGAGGAATGCCGCAAGTGCTGCGCTGTCAAACGGTTTAGTCTCAAGCTCATGCAGCGCCATCGGCAACGGAATATCGCATTTCAGTTCCACCAGCACGCGTGAGAGGCGCGCATTCTGCGCATGCACCGTCAGCACCTCGCGGCGCTTAGGTTGCTTGATTTGCTCAAGGTTCGCCAGCACCCCCTCAAGGTCGCCGAACTGGTTAATCAACTCCGCCGCGGTTTTCGGGCCAATGCTTGGCACACCCGGCACATTATCCACCGAATCCCCAATCAGCGCCTGCACCTCGATGACCTTGTCAGGCGTCACGCCGAATTTTTCGAGCACCTCGGCACTGCCAATGCGCTTGTTCTTCATCGGGTCCATCATGCTGACTTCACCATCGACAATCAGCTGCATGAGGTCTTTATCGGAGGAGACAATGACCACCTCGCGCCCTTCGGCCCTCGCGGCGTGCGCGTAACTACCGATCAAATCATCCGCCTCGTAATTCTCTAATTCAATGGCGGGGATATTCAGTGCCCGCGTGGCCTCGCGTACGAGGGGAAATTGCGGGATCAAATCCTCCGGCGTTTCTGCTCGATTCATCTTATACTCAGGAAAAATCTCGCTGCGGAAGGTTTGGCGTCCCGCATCAAAAATCACGGCGAGCATGTCATGCTTATAGGTTTCGCGCAGGCGCAACAGCATGGTGGTGAAGCCATAGACTGCGCCGACCGGCGTGCCGTCACGCCGCGTCAGTGGCGGTAAGCCATGATAGGCACGAAAAATATAGCCCGAGCCATCGACCAGTATCAGCCGTTGCTTGGATGACGTATTTTTGAGTGGCTCGTTGAGTGGCTCGGGTGCGTTCATTTTTTTCCGTCATCGCCCGAATCGCATGGCGATTATAGGGCGATCCAGCTTGAAGTTGGATTCCCCTATAATTTGCTGGCGCAAATTCGGGGAATGACGTTACGATAGAACAATCATTCGTTTTAGAAAGCATAAACCCTATGTCACCCACAGCACTCAACGGCCCCGAGCTAAAATCATCAAGCGGTGTCACCAAACGCCTCGTTATTTTCCTTCACGGTCTGGGGGCGGATGGGAATGATTTACTGAGCCTCGCACCGATGCTCGATTTACCCGACACGCATTTCATGTCGCCCCATGCGCCGTTCGCGTGTGATTTTGGCGGCGGTGGCTATCAGTGGTTTTCGCTGCAGGATAGAAACCCAGCGCGTATCCTTCCTGAAATCCGCGCAGCCGAACCCATCCTCAATGCCTATATTGATGCAGCGCTCGCACGCTTTAACCTGAAACCTGCCGATGTTGCGCTGATTGGTTTTTCACAAGGCTCGATGATGTCACTGCACACCGCGCCGCGCCGGGCGGAGGCGATTGCGGGCGTTGTTGGCATCTCGGGCGCACTGTTCGGTGCGGATTTATTGCATGACGAACTTAAATCCCGCCCACCGATTTGTATTATTCATGGCACACATGATGAGGTGGTGCCGTTTGTGGCAATGGCGGCGGCAGAAACCACCCTCGCGCGCGAGAACGTTCCAGTCGAGACCCATGCGCGCCCACGCCTTGGCCACGGGATTGACGAAGAAGGCATTGCCATCACGTCGACGTTTTTGAAGCGGGTGTTTGGGATTTAAGCGTCGCGGCCAACTGCTTCGCTAACGCCAACAAATCCATCACGCGCGAGCAGCGCTGCCAATCCATCATTAATGCGGCCTATCAGGCCAAAACCTTGGTAGACAAGCGCCGTGTATAGCTGCACGAGGGACGCGCCCGCGCGGATTTTGGCGTAGGCGTCCTCGGCACTGGCAATGCCGCCGACACCGATGAGTGGAATTTGCCCACCCGTTAATTTGTATATTTTTCTCAGCACCTCGGTGGAAGGCGCAAATAGCGGCTTACCGCTTAATCCGCCCGCTTCATGTGCATGCGTGGCACCAGTCACTGCTTCGCGCGACAAGGTCGTATTACTTACAATCAAACCATCCAGCGTTGTAGAGAGTGCGGTCTGCGCAATGGCTTCGAGCATCGCATCGTCGCAATCTGGGGCAATTTTTACAAAAATGGGCCGGCGCGGTGAACCTGCGGCAACCAATTCCGCACGCAGGGTTTGCAGCGCTTCAATTAACGCCTTTAACTCACCCGCCGCTTGAAGGGCGCGCAAGCCCGGCGTATTGGGCGAACTGATATTGGCGGTGATGTAATCAACATGCGGGTAAAGCGTGCGCATCGCGGCGGTATAATCTGCCACGGCATCGGCGCTCTCTTTGTTCTTCCCAATATTACCACCGATGATTTTTGATTGCACTTCGTGCAAGGGGCGTGCCGCCCCTGCAACCCCTCGTTCGCTTCGCTCCGGCTCGCCATGGAAGGCTACGCATCGCTTAGATTCACCGCTGCGAAATTTTGCCAGTCGCGCTGCTGCCGCATCCATGCCCTCGTTATTAAAACCAAGGCGATTGATGACGGCTTCATGCCGGGTTAAACGAAACACACGCGGGGCTGGGTTGCCCGCTTGCGGCTTAGGTGTGACCGTGCCGATTTCAACAAAGCCACAGCCGGCAGCAAGCGCACCTTCAAAACATTCCGCGTTTTTATCAAAGCCCGGGGCCAGGCCCACGGGGTTACTGAAACGCAGTCCTGCCACTGTGGTAGCGAGCGATGCATGCTGTGTGGAGTAGCGCGGCGCAAGCCCGCTCTGTAATGCATAAATCGCCGCACGATGCGCCTTTTCAGGCGGCAACAAAAACAAGGCAGGGCGCAGGGTAGTGTAAAGGCTCATATTCTATCCTAAGTCACTCGATGCCTTTTTAAATCATACTCAACGCACCGTGTCACTGCTGATATAATTCACTCATCTGCAACGTGATGGATAGAACATTCCCCCCTCACCCAGCTACGGCTAAGTGCTTCGCACTAAGCCTGCACAACCCTCTCCCCCCGCTAGCGCGGGGGCGAGGGGAAGAAAGAGGCATTCAGATTTTTATACTCACGACTCACGACTCACGACTCACGACTCACGACTCACGACTCACTGAACACGAATCACCATCGGCCGCTTAGGCAGCGCGTTGCTAGCCACCTTATTGCCACGAAACACGGCGGGCTCTTTTGCCGCCGCTTGTGTGGTGCGTGGGGCGTTATAGGCCACTGTGCTTGGCACCCGCAGCAGCGAGAGCGGGTCAAATTTCGTGTTGTTCTTGCTGACGCGATAATCGAGATGCGCGCCCGTTGAGCGCCCGGTGGTGCCCACAGCACCAATCACCTGACCACCTTTCACGCGCTGCCCTTCGCGCACGCTCTGGCCACTGAGGTGGCCGTAGCGGCTTAGTGTCCCATCCGCATGTTCGAGCGTGATGTATTTTCCGTAGCGCGGGTCGCTCGACACCTGGGCGACCGTTGCGTCTGCTGTAGCTAACACTGGCGTGCCCTCATCCGCCGCGATATCGATGCCGCCATGAAAACTCTGGCGCCCATGGAAAGGATCGTTGCGCATGCCATAGCCTGAAGTGAGGCGCTGTTTTGCGGTAAGCGGAATCGGCCAGAACGCATGGCGGCCTGTGCCAGCGCGGCTCGCTTTACCGAGCATCACATCACTGAACGAACCAAGCACTGGTTCCTCACCATCATCGAACAGGGCCAACACGGGGTTGATGGCCTCGCGGTTGCCAATGATTTCCTCGCTCTCGGTGTCATCGGCTGGATCATCAACTTTGGAAACAGTGGCCGCGGATGAACCTGCGGGTGTTGATGCCGTAGCTACAGGCCCGTCTGGCGTTGTGACCATCAATGGCGAAGAGAGCCGAGGCGATGCTACGGTGTTTCGCGCACGATCGATACGCATGAAGCCGGATTCAATCTGATCTTTGTCTTTTCGCAAAACAAAGGGCTGCTTCTCGCGCACCACGGCAACGCCCTGCTGTGTTTCGATTCGGCCGTTGCGCGAGGCATCAATCGGGAAAAAACGCTTGCCGTTTGAGGGCAATGGCGTGCCCTCCTCTGCCGCGTGCGCTGCAAGCGGCGTCGCGTGTATTATGATAACGAATACTGCTATCAGACGTTGCAATTCATACCCTCATCCGCGCCTACTGAATACCATTACAGTATACGCGTTTTTACGTTCCATGGACAGCCATGAAATTTCATGTTGCGCCAATGACTTTAGCAGCTTTGCGCAAGTTATCCACTACCTCTAGTAAAACTGTTTACAACTACCGCTAAATATTGTCTTGCTAAGTGTATATCACTTTGTGTTGGGCCAACGCTTCATGTCGCTGCATACATCTCACAGAAGACGCGCGCTGAGTACGACTGCTCTGGGCACAGTTGCGACTATTGTATTATTTTCCGCCAGCATGGCGCATGCAGCCTTCAATCCCAACGAAGGCGTTGATGCAAAATCCGCGTTACCTTCTACCGCGCCGCTAATCGAGCCCTCCTCGCGCTTCTCGCTCCCTGCGGATCGGCGCATGCCACTGGGCAACCCTGCCGCGACTGCAGTTCCACCCGGTGCGTACGTGCAACCAATTCCGGCAGCGGCTCCATCCGCTGCGCCCGCACCATTGGCCAGCACCCCGCCGGGTGCTTTTGTGCAACCGATTCCGCCAATTGCAGATGTAACACCCATTCCAACCGCGCCAGTGTTTCCTCCCGTGGATGCGGACGTGGCCGCAAAAGCCGCACGTGAACTTGGCGTGACCGCACCAATACCCGTTGCATCTGCTGCGCCAACGCAAGGTTTCATTGCGCCTGCACCATTGCTTGCAGGCAACCCGCTAGCGCTGCAACGGCCTGTTGAAAACCCGCCCGTGGCACCTCTCGCGGTGGGTTCGATTCCTCCCGTTTCTTCAAGCGCGGCACCTGTTAAAACGGCGGGCATTCCAACTCCGGCTCAGCCGCTATCGAATGCCTCGAAAGATATCTTGAGTAAGTTCCCATCGAAGCTCGGTACGAATCCTGCCGTCGTTAGCAACAGCAAGGACAAGAATCTGGCGATCAATCGCTTGAGCCCAGATATTCAGGCGATTTTGCCGCCTGAGCAAAAAGTCGAGCGCTACGACGCCGCGGGCATCAGCATCAAGGTGCAGCGGCCTGGGCTTGACACGAATTTTGAATTGAATCGTGCCTATGCGGCACTCAATGCCGGCGACACAACCCTCGCTGCCTCGACCTACAAAAATATCCTGAGCACGGAACCTAAGAACGAAGATGCGTTGTTTGGCTTGGCGACTGTCTATCACCGCCTAGGCGACCTCGACCGCGCGCGGCCATATTATGCCCAGCTGCTGACGGTGAACCCCAATCACCGTGAAGGGCTGAATAATTTTCTGGCGCTCGTGAGCCATGAATCCCCGCAAGAGGCACTGGCTGAGCTTGAGCGCCTTGAGCAGCGCAACCCCAACTTCAGCCCCATTCCGGCACAGCAAGCGGCACTGCTCAGCAAACAGGGCTTTGCCGACCAAGCACGTGAAAAAATGCTGCGCGCGATCGAGCTTGCGCCGGAGAATCTGACCTACAAATATAACTTAGCGGTCATCCTCGACAAGCAAGGCAAATACACCGATGCCAGTGCGCTCTATCGCCTGCTGATTGATGCCGCGATCAATGGCCAGAAAATTCCAGCCTCGCTCGATGCATTACAGAAACGTCTTAACTTTATCGCGACCGCCAGCACGGGTGCACAGCATGTGGGCGGCTAATCACGCGGTGGCTAGACTGACTCCATATTCCCTTTTTCTTCCCTGATTACGAGGCCGCGCCATGGAAATCACTGATCTGCTAATGGCCACGCATAAGAATAAAGCGTCGGACCTTCACTTATCGACCAGGAACCCGCCCATCATGCGCGTGAATGGCGATATGCTGCCGCTTGATATGCCAGCACTTGATGCGGAAGAAGTCAAACGCATGCTGTACTCGATTATGACCGAGCAACAGCGCAGCGATTACGAGCAAGACCTGGAGCTCGATTTCTCGATTTCGTTCGCCAGCGACATGCGCTTTCGCGTCAACACCTTCAACACGATCTATGGTGCCGCTGCCGTATTTCGTACGATTCCGACAAAAATTCTTTCGCTTGAGACCCTCAATGCCCCTGAGGTGTTGAAGCGCCTGTGCCATTTACACAAAGGGTTGATTCTGGTCACCGGGCCAACCGGTTCGGGGAAATCAACCACCCTTGCAGCGATGGTCGATTACATCAACCAGAACTTCAACAAACATATCCTGACCGTGGAGGACCCGGTCGAATTTGTGCATACGCCACGCCGCTCACTGATTAACCAGCGCGAAGTGGGAGGCTCGACCAAATCGTTCGCCAAGGCACTCAAATCGGCGCTGCGTGAAGACCCCGATGTGATTCTGGTGGGTGAGATGCGTGACCTTGAAACCATCCAGCTGGCGATGACCGCCGCAGAGACCGGCCACTTGGTAATGGGCACCTTGCATACCAGTTCGGCGGCAAAAACCGTTGACCGTATCATCGATGTCTTTCCCGCCGATGATAAAGAAATGGTCCGCGCGATGCTGTCGGTGTCGCTTGAGGCGGTGATCTCGCAAACACTGGTGAAAAAAGCCGATGGCAAAGGCCGCGTGGCGGCACACGAAATCATGCTTGGCACCCCGGCGATTCGTAACCTGATTCGTGAAGCGAAAATCCCTCAGATTACCTCGATGATCCAGATGGGCAGCAAAGTTGGCATGTTACTGATGCGCGATTCGCTGAACCGGTTATATGAGAACGGCGAGATCACCGCGGAGACACTGCGCGAATTGCTCCTGACTGGCTCGCAGGGCGACGACGATGTTGCTGGCTCCGCGCCCACGGCACGCAGGCCTGCTGCCTCGAGCAACAACGCATTTTAAGGGACGACCATGAGCGTAGAACATATTAATATCCTGCTTGAGGCGATGGTCACACGTCGGGCTTCGGATCTCTACATTACCCATGGTGCCCCTGCCAGCTTACGCATCAACGATGTGATTGCGCCAATCAACCGGGCGAACCTCACCGATGACGATATTGCGCGGTTCATCAGCCAGCTGCTTACCGCCGAACAGGCCGACGAATTTCACTCGACCTTTGAGCTCAATATGGCTCTCAATTTTAATGAGCTTGCGCGTTTTCGGGTGAATGTGTTCCGTCAGCAGGCCCATGACGGGATTGTGATTCGTCGGATTGAGAATAATATTCCTAACTTTGAAACGCTCAGATTGCCCGCGATCTATGGCGAGTTGGCGATGGAAAAACGCGGCCTCATTCTCGTTTCAGGGCAAACTGGTTCGGGGAAGTCCACCTCGCTTGCAGCCATGGTTGGCCATCGCAACACCTATGGTCAGGGCCACATCATCACAGTCGAGGACCCGATTGAATTCGTCCATCAGCATGGCAAATGCATTGTCACGCAGCGTGATGTTGGGCTGGATACCTACTCCTATGCTCTGGCACTTAAAAATGCATTGCGCCAACGCCCCGACATGGTGGTGATCGGTGAGGTGCGCGACCGCGAGGTGATGGAACAAGCCATCTATTTTGCCGAGACTGGTCATCTGTGCATTGCCACGATTCACGCCAACAACGCGAGCCAGACGATTGAGCGGGTCATCAACTTCTTCCCAGAAGAACGTCATGCGCAAATACTACTGAACCTATCATTGAACCTTCGTGCGACTCTGTCACAGCGCCTCATGCGTACCATTGATGGTGGCCGCACGCTTGCCCTTGAAATCATGCTGAATCGCGGCCTGATCAAACAGCATATCGAGCTTGGCAAGATCCGTCAGCTGCGCGAGATGATTGAAAAAGGTGCGACCGACGGCATGCAGACCTTTGATCAGCACTTGCTGCGTTTATATGCGCAAGGAACCATCAGTGAGGAAGTGGCACTCGCGGAATCCGACAGCGTGGCGAACCTGCGCCTGCAAATCCAGAACCTTAAGATTACGGATCGTGATTTTAATGTATCCTTACGTCAATCACACCCCGAGCAAGCACCCGGCAAGCCAGAACCCACTGACTTCTAGATCACCACTGCCTACGCCGCGCGCGAGGAGATACTCACCTGTTCGCCAATGGCTTTGAGGAAGGCGCGCTCAAGGCTCTCTTCGCCAAAGGTGGGCTTGAATGCCGCCGCAGTCCCCAGATAGACCAGCTTGCTATCATGGATAATCCCAATGCGATCACAGATCTCGTCAATGTCCGAAAGAATATGCGAGCTGAAAAAGAGAGTCTTGCCCTCTGACTTCGCGCGAAGCATCACCTCCTTTAGGCAGATACGCGCCCGCGGATCAAGGCCACTCATTGGCTCATCGAGGATCATGAAGGGTTGATCGACCATGAAGGCGCCGATTAGGCCAAGTTTCTGCCCCATCCCTTTCGAGTAGGAACCCACCTTGCGATCTAGCACATCGGGGTTGAGATCAAGGTCGCGCGCGAGGGCCCGCGCCTTGTCGCGGTCGAGCGTTTTACCATAATAGGAAAGTGCCAATGCGAGATGCTCAAAGCCCTTCAAGTAGCGTGAGGGCGAAAATTTCTCAGGCAGATAGGATAGCTGCTCACGCGCTTTAACGGTGGTTGATGCCTCACCAAAGATGTGTGCCGTGCCCGCATTGGCATTCGCCAGATCGAGCAGTAATTTGATGAGGGTCGTTTTACCAGCACCGTTGAGACCAACCAGACCAAAAATCTCGCCTGGCTGCAAGGAGAAGGAAATGTCGTTCAGCACTTGCTGCTTGCCGTAAGATTTCGAGATATTCTGAATATCGAGTGGCAGGGTAACATTATTAGTCATCATCGTCTCCTTGATTGAAGGCTGAGCATCCGCATTGCGCAAAATCCTAGCGCGCGGGAGGATTAAAATTCGTGGATGGCTGTGCAAAGCGTTGCTGCCCGCTATCGGTGGGGACGCCGCCATCGACTGGATTGCCATTCGCGTCGAACGGTTCGTTCGTCGGCAAAGAACCCCCAACTTGGCCAGCATTGGCGCCTGCGACAACCACCGGCAATGCAGTTAATGTTGGCCCATCGATATAGCCTTCGAATGTTTTGAAATACCCCGGGGCAAAGGACTGGTTCGGCTTGAGTGTGAAGACTACCGACCCCGCTGCCGGGTCAATCGACACTGCCTGTGCGGGAACCAGCTTGTGCTTCACCGAA
This sequence comes from uncultured Azospirillum sp., assembly GCA_964578965.1. Taxonomy (GTDB): domain Bacteria; phylum Pseudomonadota; class Alphaproteobacteria; order Rickettsiales; family UBA3002; genus QFOX01. The sequence goes on along the minus strand of CAZOFC010000011.1, from coordinate 3,287 downwards.
TCAATCGGTGCGAAGCGCTTCTCTTTTTCACGCTTGGCAATGGCTTTCATGAAGCTCGGCTTCCACAGGAAGGTGACGCTATCGCGGGTGACATTCAATACCGTCAGATCGGTGTAATTGCGGCGTGAAGTGATTTTATAGCCACTGACCCATAGTGACCAGTCGCTCGGGGCATCATAGGCAATCGTCGATAGATAGAACACGGGATAAACGAGTGGGTCCTCGATAATCTCTGGCGCGACGGGAGCTGCCACCACCTCGGGGACTACCGTAGGCTTCTCGGCGTCTTTCCCCGTGTCCTCAAAGCTTCGGATCGCGTCTTTCATGCGACTGACCTGATCAGGTAAGAAGAGTATGCTGAGTTCCGAATCGCCAAATGAATACTGCTTCGGCTGAGGTAAAAGCTCAGCAGATGCCGGATTGGCAGCGGCTTGTCCATCGGCTGTCGCGCTCGTAGCTGGTGTGGCGGCTGCGGGTGCTGTCACCGCCGGCAAGGCAGTATCAGGGGCGGGCGCCGCAGGTGTATTCGCCGCAGCGGGAACGGCAACGGTGGGTAGGTTCAACGCAGGCAGATCACCTGCTGGCGCTGAAGCGCCAGGAGCCGCTGCAGGAATCGGGGCAAGGGGTGGCAGTGCGCTGCTCGCCGCTGGCGCGGCAGGCGGGGGCGATACGGGCGACTGCGCGAACACTGGCAGCGACACCAGCACCAAGGCTGCCGTCCCTACGAGTTTCGATTGCACAGCAAAACGTTTCATGCGTGATTCCTATGGCGTTGCTGGCGCAGTGTTCGCGGCTGGCTTAGCCACTTTTTGAACGAACCTTAGCCATGTCAGCTGAACCGTTGCCTCAACCAGCAGCGGCGAAGCGCCACTCTTGAGGGTATCGTAGGTCTGCTCCGAAAGATCATTTTTCTCAAGACGTTTGAGCGTCACTTTTTCGACATGAACCAGACCAGGCGCATTTTTTTGCATGTCACGAATGAAGGAGAACACATGAACATCCGAGATGGCCTTGATAGTCAGCTCAACTTTCGGCCGCACCATGACATCATGAGTGAAATTCTTAAGCTCCGCCTTATCGCTGACCGATTCTTTTGCCGGCAGGATTTCGATCGAGAGCCGGTAGCGATCTTTGGCGGCTTTCAAATAGGCTTGAAATGCCTCGAAATTAGCGGAGAAATCGTCGATATCGCGCCCGCCTTGAAGCTCGATGAACTTCTTTTGCGCCGTGTCGGTTGACTCGAGTTGGGCCGTCAGTGTCGTCAGCAGCCCCTCATCTTGCGAAAGCTTATCCTCGGCTTCTTTCTTTTTCTGCAGCACGCTGTCTTCGTAGGTCGAGGCCCCTGCAAAGATTGCCCCGGCAACGGCCATGGCAACCCCACATTTAATGCCCGTCGCAATGAGTTGCTTGAGTAGTTTTTGATACTTGTTCACGGCGCCCCCACTACTGGATTGGCGGCGGGGCCTGGAGCGGCCGGTGCCGGTGCCGCTGCTGCCGCTGGGTTAGTTACTTTCTTGAGGCCGTTGAGGTGGAATACAACGACCGCGTTAGCAATGGTGGTACGCGCGTCTGTCGCCTGATCGAGTGAGATCTTGGTCGCCTGACCATCCTCCTTCAACCAGGGGAATGGGTCTGCGGTCACGGTGTATTCCTTAAGGGTGTTTTCCATCGTCGCGCGCAGGGCTTCCGCTGCTGTGTTCAGTGTCTCGACCGTGTTACCCGCTGCCGAGAAATCAACCTCGAGCTTAACGTTGAGCGGGAGCTTATCGCCGCCTGCTGCCCCTGCCGGATTTGGGGCATTCCCTTTCTCAGAGCCGGTCAGGTCCCAGGTCATGCTGGTGATGCGCTGCTGCGCAGAAATCAGCGGCACGATATTCTTGAGCGATGCTTCAAGGTCCGGCGTGTTACTCATGTATTTATCGTAGGCCCCTACCACCGCAGATTTGAACGCGACATCTTTGGTCAGCCCATCCACCTTGCGTTGGGAATCGGTGAGCTTAGACTGCAAGGCCGAGCGTTTTGACGTGGCCGTGGTGATTGCCCCCTGGTTTCCAAACGCGGTAGTCACACTATCTACCGCAAGGCCCACAAACATCAGGGACAACAACACGGCAGCGATGCGCACCCCAAGATGCGCTTTATATATTTTGGATAGCTTGTCGATATAGGCATTTGAGAAGCGCAAGGAGTGCTTTTTGCTGACCGCAAATGCCGCTGCGAGCACAACATCGCCGAAGCGATCCGCCGAGAGGGCCGCCTGCTCGAGCCCAAGCGTCTCGGATATCGATAATGGGCTGAGGATCGATGTTTTGGCAAAATTGAAGCGGCGTAAATCGAGCAAATCAATCACGTCCTGCGAGACGATCACGGTCGCCTCAAGCTCGGCACTGTCGCGGAATTCAAGCCGCTTGAGGTATTCCATGGTATTGATGATTTCCTGCTCGATATTCCCAGCGATCACCGCCGGAATCGCATCATCGATGGCCTGCGAGACACGGGTAAAAATCAGTTTCCCATTATGCGTGACCACCTGGCGGAAGCCAGAGACCTTGTTATGCGACAGCATCAAGCGCCAGGGCTTCGGCTTTTCTGTCGATTGTTTCTTGCTTAGCATCGAGAGGTAGTGCTCAGCCTCAACCGGAACGAGGTAAATACCCTTCATTTCGTTCGGTAGATTCAGCACTACATCGAGCCATTCGCCGAGCAGCGGGGTTTTAGCCAGCGCGATGAGCAAGTATTTCCATTCCTTGCGGCCGGTCTTATCGCGGCCAACTTGCAGTGCGCCTTTGAGATCCTCGGGCTGAAAATCACGATCGAGGCGGCGCTTCACCAGCCCACCGACCGATAATGCGCTGACAGGTGGGAACGTGTGCGGTACATATTGCTGGTCGATCACATCCATCAAAAGCGTGATGGGAACTGCAGGATTTGAGCGCATGATCTCGCACATGGCTTCGCTGTGCGACGGACTGGCGGAGGGTGCGAACAAGCGCCGAAGCACTTTGGCGCCCTGCATGAAGATAAGGATTGCGCCTTCGTCACCGATCAGCAGAATAAAGCGCTTCTTACCTTTTTTGCCGACAGGCTTGCCGCCCTTTTCCAGCTTGCGCTTGGGGGGCTGAGGGACCGCCGATTCTGATTTTGTTTTTTTGCTTAAGGAAAGGGCCATGGATACCTAGAACTTCATCTGCGAGAAGGATTGATAGAGCGGCCCAAAGACTGCTGCAATGACCCAAAAAATGAGTGCACCCATAATGAGTGTCAGCAACGGCTGAATCATCCCGACC
>CAZOFC010000010.1:21204-22528 GCA_964578965.1 uncultured Azospirillum sp. | reverse complement strand
GGTTCGGGTATTACCTCGACCTTCTTTGATGGTACCAACTACACGGGCAACAGCTACACGGCCAACGTGATCTCGGGCTTCAATGCCACCGGTATCCGCGTGAATGGCGTGGGTAACGCAACCCTCAAAACCAACCTCATCACCAATGGCAGCAGCGCATCCGGATGGGGTGTGGCACTGACGAATGGTGCGAACAACAACGTCGTTGATTCAGTGAATGTCATCACGGGCGGCAATGGTATCCTGACCGCAAACGCGAGCGATAACACGATTCAAAATAACGCCATGCTCGGCATCACCGGCGACGGCGTGCGCGTATTTGGCAGCAAAGGCCCAGGCTTTGACACCAATACCAATGTCACCACCAACCTGATCACGGCTGCTGCCGGCAATACCACCGGTAACGGCATCATTTTCGACAACGCCGTGAAAGGCAACGCATCGAACCTGAACGCTATCACTGGCTTCAACACCGGTGTTGCGGTGATCGATAGCACCAATATCGGGGTGGATGGTAACGTCCTTCTCAACAACACAACGGGTGTATTCGTTGACCCATCCTCGCTGATTACGGTGAACGCGAACCTGATCACGGGCGGCACCACTGGTGTGCATGTGCTTGATAGCAACGGCACCCAAGTGACCAACAACATCATCGGCGGTCAGTCGGGTGATGGTGTACGCGTCGATAACAGCGACGCGACCAATATAGCGGGTAACCGTATCCTCCTCGTTGGTGGCAACGGCGCCAGCATCAACAACAGCGACGATGTGACCCTGACCGGCAACACGATCGTGGCCGCGAATGACGGTATTTCACTCAATCGCAGCAATGATGCTACCATCTCGGGCAATAGCATCGGCGCAGGTCGCGACGGCGTTTCACTGAGCCGCAGTGCACGCGCAGCCCTCACCAACAACCTGATCGGTGCGGTGCGTGATGGCATCTCGGCATTCCGCAGCAACCGCCTATCTTCGAACAACAACACGATTGTTGCTGGTAACAACGGTATCACCCTTGATCGCAGCAACCGCGCACGCAGCACGGATGATACTATCGCAGCTAACAACGGCATTGTCGCTAACCGCAGCAACAACCTCACCGTGGATAACGCGACCATCGTGGCGCTGAATGACGGTATCACCCTCACCCGCAGCAACGATGCGCGCATCAAGGACAGCACCATCGGCGCTGGCCGTGATGGTATTTCGCTTGAGCGCAGCAACGACGCGGTCATCCGCAACAACGGCATCATTGCCCTCAATAACGGCATTGGCGCGAGCCTAAGCAATGGCCTCAGATCCGTTGGCAACAACATCTTGG